>CAYXQW010000467.1:0-2573 GCA_964466695.1 uncultured Bdellovibrionales bacterium | reverse complement strand
CGCCGCCGCCTGCGCCGCGGTGGGCACGTGCGGATCGGCGAGCGCGACCTCGGGTGCGCGCGCGAGCTCGCTCACCTTCGGCACGGAAGAGATCCTGACGAGGCCGAGCTTCTCGAGCGCCTTGAGCTTGCGACCTATCGCCGCCGCCTCGCCTTCGAGCTGCGCGACCGCCATGGGCTCTCCCTTGGGAGGCAAGCTCGTAAGGAGGCTTTGCAAAGCAGGTCTTCGCGTAAGCTCGGCGAGCAACCCCGTGCGCTCGACGTAGCGCACGAGGCGCCGTCCGTGCCGCTTTTCGCGCCGCACCAAGAGCTCGCGCGCGGCGGCCTTGCGTAGGAGCACGGACGCCTCGCGCCGGCTACAGCCGAGGCGCTTCTCCAAGGTCGCCGCCGTGAACCCGCGCGCGAAGTCCAAGGCCACGCGCAAAAGTGCGTCGTTCGCGCCAGGTCGCTCGGCCTCCTCGCGCCCGCGCGCGGTGAGCAGGTAGGTCGCGCCCAGAGGTCGCGCCAAAGCGGGCAGTGCCGCTGCGAGCATCTCGCCCTCGCTCACGAGGTAATAGCGCGCCGCGAAGAGCACGAGATCGATGACGGCTGCGGGGATGGGCGGCCGCTCGAGGTCTATGCCCTCGATGTCGCAAAGCTTCATGCCGCTTCGAGGCGAGGCCTGGCGTACGCCGACGACATAGGCGCTCGTGCGTCGTTTGCGCAGCGGTACGAGCACGGGCTGGCCTATGGTGATCCTGGGTAAGAGCTCTGCGGGGATACGATAGTCGAGCACGGGCAGGGGCTGGTTGATGACCACGCTCGCGAGCCACTCCTCGGCCGCGTGCGCCGCTTTTGCGAGTGAGCTCAACGCGCTCGAGTGAGGTCGAACATGGTCTCGGGAAGCGACTGGTTGGGGGAGACTTTTTGTACCTCGGAGCGTCGCGTCAAGACGCCGTCGCGATAGACCTCGATGACCCCCGCGAAGAGGTCGCCCGCCGCCTGCGAGCCGTAATTCGTAAAGCGCGTCTCGACGCGCGCGGGTGGCTTCTTGCTCTTGTCGAAGAGCACCGTGCGCAGCGGCCGCAAGCTGCCCTTGGCGAGCCAGAGCTGCGGCCGGTCGGGCTCGTAGGCGCGCGCGCCGATGATGTAGGCCGGGGTGTCGTCTTGCAGCCCCAGGGCGACTACCGAGGTGTCGATGCCCGCCGCCTTGAGCGCGATGAACAGACGGCGCACCCGCTCCTCGTTGTCTTTGCCGGTGGGCATGAACCAAACGCCCACGAGATCCGTGACCGAGGTGAGCTTCTGCAGGGCGCCCTCGGGGCCGGCGGCGCGCTTCCCCTCGCGCTCGATGTAGAGCATCTTGCCCTTCACCCCCGAGGACAAGAGGCGTACGCGCTCCGGGGCCTTCAGGTAGAGGCGCTCCTCGATGGGGGTATCGAGGCCCGCGATCGTGGCCTGCATCTGCAGCGACAGATCGCGGAGCTTAGCGGCCGCGCGGAGCTCTACGAGCTCGTGCAAGAGACTGTTCGCACCAGGCACGAACCCGCGCGCGTTGCTCGCGGAGAAGATAAGGGCGGCGAGCAGGGCCACGCTCAAAAATGATCTACGCATGCGAGGTCGCATAACAAACCCGCGACACTCGTCGCAACTAGCCGCACAGGGCATCGACGAAGGCCCTGGCCGAGAACGGGCGTAGGTCACAGACCTTCTCACCCACGCCGACGAAGCGCACGGGCAGGCCCAGGGCGTCGGCGATGGCCACCACCACGCCGCCCTTGGCCGTGCCGTCGAGCTTGGTGAGGATGACCCCCGAAAGCTCGAGGGCCTGGTGGAACTCGCGGGCTTGCTGCAGGGCGTTTTGCCCGGTGGTGGCGTCGACCACCAGCCAGACCTCGTCGGGGGCCGCCGCGCGCGCCTTGGCCGCCGCGCGCTTCACCTTCTTGATCTCGTCCATGAGCTCGGCCTTGGTGTGCAAGCGCCCCGCGGTGTCGGCGAGGACGAGGCCGGCCTTGGTTTTGACGGCGTGATCGATGGCGTTGTAGATGACCCCGGCCGGGTCGGCGCGATCTTCGCCGCGGATCAACTTGCTGCCCGTCCGCTCGGCCCACACGGCGAGCTGCGCGACGGCGGCGGCGCGGAAGGTGTCGCCCGCGGCGAGCACCACCTGCTCGTGCTCGGCGCGCCCGAGCGCCGCGATCTTCCCGATAGTGGTGGTCTTGCCGACGCCGTTTACCCCCACGAACAAGATCACCTTGGGTGAGTGGGGCCCCGCGGCGAGCGCGTTGTCTTGGCGCTCCGCCTTCATGAGGGCGTCGAGCAAGCCGCGCCGCAAGGCCTCGCGCAGCTCTGCGGGTGAGGAGAGGCGCGAGGCCGTAAGCTCCGTGCGCAAGGTTTCGAGCAGGCGCGTGGTGAGGCCCACGCCGATGTCGGCGGTAAGGAGCGTCTCCTCGAGCTCTGTGAGCACGCTCGGATCGAGCTTTTGGTGGCGGCCGAAGAGGTTTAGCAGGCGCTCGCCGAATGAGGCGCTCGTGCGCGCGAGGCCGCGCACGAGCGCCTCGTCCGCGACGGTTGGCGCAAGAGGAGATACGATCT
>CAYXQW010000466.1:0-2578 GCA_964466695.1 uncultured Bdellovibrionales bacterium | reverse complement strand
GTGGGGGTGGATTTCTTTCCTTGAGATGTTGATGGCCTCGGCGTTTTGCGCTTTGGAGAGCGCAGGAGGGCCGAAGGTCACGTGGCGCACGCGAACGACAAGATCCAGTTGATTCGCGAGCGGATAGACATCGTCCGCGTCATCGGCGCGCGCGTCGAGCTCAAAAAAAAGGGGCAACGCTACCTCGGCCTGTGCCCGTTCCACGCGGAGAAGACCCCGTCCTTCTCCGTCTCGCCGGAGAAGGGCCTCTTTTATTGCTTCGGCTGTCACGCGGGTGGGGACGCCTTCGCCTTCCTCATGAAGCACGAGGGCCTGGGCTTTTATGACGCCGCCGCGAGGCTCGGGGCAGAGGTCGGTGTACCGCTCGCCCCCGAGTCGACGGCGCGCGCGGCCGCGCGGCGCGAAGAGGACGAGCTCGTGCGCGTGAACGCCTACGCCTGCGCTTATTTTCAGCACCAGCTCTTCGCCAAGGGTGGGGCGCGTTGCCTCGCCTACTTGCGCGGGCGCGGGCTCGACGACGAGGTCTTGCGCCAGTGGCGGATCGGCTACGACGCCGGCGCTCGCGGGCTCATCGAGTACCTCGACAAGAAGCGGGTCCCGCGGGCGCTCGCGGCCAAGGCGGGGCTGCTCACCGACGATATGGAGCGTTCTTTGTTCGTGGGCCGCGCCGTCTTTCCCGTGTGTGACGGGCTCGGGCGGCTCGCGGGCTTCGGCGGCCGCCGCCTCGAGGAGGGAGAAGGTCCGAAGTACATCAACACGCGCGAGGGCCGGCTCTTCGCCAAGCGGCACCTCTTGTTCGGGCTCGAGCACGCCGAGGCGGCTATCCGGCGAAGCAAGCGGGTCGTGGTGGTCGAAGGCTACATGGACGTCATCGCCTGCCACGCGGCGGGGCTGAAGAACACGGTGGCGGCGCTCGGCACGGCCTTCACCGAAGATCACGCGCGCGAGTGCGCGCGGCTCGCGCGCGAGGCCGTGGTGTTGCTCGACGCCGACGCCGCCGGTCGCGCCGCCTCCTTCAAGGCCGCGCGGCGCTTGCTTACGCACAAGGTCGCGGCCGCGGTGGCGGTGCTCGATGAGGGCGCCGACCCCGACACCTATTTGCGCGCGCACGGCGCCGAGGCCTTGCGCGCGCGGGTCGAGACCGCGCGGCCCGCGGTCGAGCACTTCATGGAGCTTTCGTTCGCAGGCGCCGCGCTCGGTATCGAGGAGAAGGCCGCGCGGGCGCGCGAGCTGTGGCCGCTCATCGTGGCGCTCGGCCCAGGGCTCGAGCGCGATCTCTATACCTCGCGCCTCGCCGAGCGCGTGGGAGTTTTGGCGCCCGAGCTTTCGCGGCACATGAACGCCTCTCTCCCGAAGGCGAAGCCCGAGGCTCCTGTCGCGGCGGAGCCGAGCTCGAGCGACGCGGCGCCTGCGGTCGATGCGCAGGAGCTGCGTATATTGCAGCACTTGCTGCTCTACCCGGAGCTTAGGCCGCGGCTCGGACAGCTCGCCGAATATGCCTTCGCCGCGGTGTCGCGGCAGATCCTCGAGGATCTAGCAACCACGAGCGAGGATCCGGCGACAATCATCGAGAGGCACGCCGGAGGTAACGAGAAGGTGTTGCAGTTGGCCTTGGTGAGACCAGAGACGGACCCCGCCGAGCAAGACCTGCGAGCGGAGAAGACCTTCGATGACATCTTGCGACATCTCAAGGCCCGGCACGTGGACGTCGCGTGGCGGGACGTGCTACGCGAGCTTCGCGACGCGGAAGCAAAGGGCGTGGATACGAGTGAGCTTATTCGTAGGCAGCGAGATTTGAGCAGGCGAAGGCAAGCACTCCTGCATCCTCGACAGAAACGAGAACGCGGGTAAAAGTATCTCAAGGAGGACGTGAGGCATGGCCCACAAGCACACGCGGGCAGGCGTGAAGCAGCCGCGGACGGCTTCGGTGCATAAAGCGGAACCCACAGTCGGTGAGGGCAACGGCGCGAGCAGCCCACCCTCCTCGGGGGACGACGATGCTTTCGGCGCTGAAGACCTGTTCGCCGCTCGCGGCCCCTCGGCGAAGCCAGTGAAGGCCAAGGCGAAGGTCGAGGATCGCGCCGAGGTGAAGGCCTTGCTCTGCAAGGGCAAGGAGCAGGGTTTCGTCACCATGGACGAGATCAACGACGCCCTCGACGAGAACGTGTCGCTCGATCAGATCGACGAGGTCTTCGATCTGTTCTCGAAGCATCAGGTGGAGATCGTCGATCGCAAGGTCTTGGCCCCGTCGCGCGCGGGCAGCGCGATTGCCAAGCTGAAGAAGGCGGTCGACGCCGACGACGCGGCCGGCAAGTCCAGCGATCCCGTGCGGCTTTATCTACGCAAGATGGGCTCGGTGCCGCTGCTCACGCGCGAAGGCGAGGTGGAGATCGCAAAGCGCATAGAAGAGGGTGAGAAGGAGGTGCTCGCGGTGGTGAGCGCCTCGGCCATCGCCGTCTCGGAGATCATCGAGCTCGGCGAGAAGCTGCGGTCGGGCAAGACGCGCTTGCGCGACGTCGTGCGCGACATGGAAGAGTCCGTAAGCGACGACGCCGAGACCGCGGATGTCGTGGAGGTC
>CAYXQW010000465.1:276-2589 GCA_964466695.1 uncultured Bdellovibrionales bacterium | reverse complement strand
CGTTCTTCCTCACCGGCCGGTTCTGGGGATGGGGTACAATGGCCTTGATCGGCCAATCCTGAATCTGTCTCTGGGACTCCATCTGAAAACATCCTTTCTCTAACTCGTTGGTGGATGACGTTGTCCCTGGCCTGAATCATCTCCGGGATCGTCAGGGGTTGTTGTCGAGGCAGAGGGCTGAACGGCTGCATGCTGTCTCCTTTGCTGGTGATAGAGGGCCCGGGCCAGGTCCTCGGGCTCGACGTCGAGGTCGTAAGAGAGTCGCCATAACTGCACGAGGCTCATGTGGCGAACCCGCCGCCAGGACAATCCGGGATAGGTTCCGTGGCGGGTTCTTCTACCTCTGCCCACTCGACTGTCCCATCGCATTCGTAGCCACAATCTCCTAATTCGCAGAAACGCGATTCCAGTTCCACGCCGAGCCAATGGATGTTGTGATAACCGCAGATGATTCCGCCCAGCGACACGCCGCCGAACGGGTCTACGACGGCGTCGCCGGGTTTCAGCCAGCCCCGTTCTATACAGTGCATGACGATCCGCTCGATAAGGCCGCGAGAGAACTTTGCGGGATGCGCAAACGCCTCCGGCACGATCAGGTCTTTCCAGAAATCGTCGTAACAGCCGTGCCAACGGCGTATTCGCAGGCGGCGTGCTCGATCAATCGGGATCATCGAAGTCCTCGCCGAGGCATTCGACGCCGTCCGGCGCCTTGTGAGCGCGGACCTTCTTCACGCCTTCCACCAGACGCCAGGCCACGTTCTTGCCGCAGCCCGGGCAGTTCATGCGACCCTCATACCGCGGCCCGCCTTTCGAGGATCCGGACGAGGGGCCGGTCGGCGCCGGCGGAGCCGCGTCCTCGGACTTGCGCCGAGGTTCGGGCCGCAGCGTGCGGGCCGCCAGGTCGCCGACGATCACACCTTCCTTCGCATCCCAACGGGCCGGGATCGCCTGGGCCTGGCCCGGGACATCGATCCCGAACTGATGCGCCACGGACTTGGCCGTGAAGCGTCGCGATCCGTTTTCGCCGATCTGCCCTTTCAGGCAGCCAAGCTCCCCGCCGTCGGACGCCTGAATGAAAAGGAGCGTCTTGTCTGCCTTCCCCGGTGGCCAGGCCCACAGCGAAATGAAGGGCGAATCGCCGAGATGCGGCGCCAGGTCCGCACTGATGGTCAGCCTTCCCGTCGCCGAAATCGAAATGGCCTGGTGTAATCTGACTCCGGACCCGCGGATAGGTGCGTACCGCTGCCACTGGTCCTTCGGCGGCAACCCGCCGGCGGCGGGCGGAGCTTGTTTTCGTTTGCCCATAATCAATCCTTTCTGCAATCAGCGGCTGATCGCCCTGGTCACGCACCGGGGACGGTTCATGGCCGGCCCCCGCACAGCGTCGGGGCGGTGTTGATCCGGGCGACCACCACGTGCGTTCCGGTCCGGGCAGCGCCCAGCTCATCGAGGGCAGAGATATGGATGTAGTGCAGCCCCGCGCTCGTCGGCGTGTAGACGATCTGATAGGTCGTGATATCCTGGGCGATGGTGTGCGTGAGCACCCCGGCGCTGGCCGTCAGGCTGAACAGGTCCCCATCCGGATCGCAGGCCCAGCCATGAATGGTCACGGTGCGGCCGACCACGGCCACGGTGGTGCCCAGCCAGAGCCGCTCACCGCTGTCGGGGTCCAGGGCGATCTCGTTGGGGTCGATCCCATAGCCATCCGGCTGCCAGCCTGGGTATGCCTGGGGCGGACAGACCTGTCCGATTGTGATCGCCGCCAGAATCGTGACGGCAACCGCCGTCAGTAGAAGCGTGGAAGCGTACGAGCGTAGATGCGTTGTCATGGTAATGTCCTTCTGAATTGCCAGGCCCGCTGGCGGTCGCGGACCGGCTGCGTGCGGTCCTCGATGAACTCGCCCAGTGGGCGGCGGGTATTGGGATGCGCCGACAGCCACCGGGCGAACACCGGCTCGGCCATGATCCATCGCCAGTACGGCGCCAACTCCGGTGGCGCGGGATGGATCGCCGGCGGCGAGGCCAGCAGCAAGATGCAGAGCATCATCGTCATACCACCGCCGGATCATCCCGGCCCAGGCCGAGCGCGTGTTGGAGCGAGCGCAAGTGCTGAAGCGCTGCGGCGGAATCGCTCTGGCAGATCGCCTGGCGGATCGAACCGATCAGGGCCATCGCGCTGCCGTCCTCCAGGCACGTCATCTGGTTCGCCTCGACGAACGTGGCGAGCACATCGTCCCAGTCCCGCTGATTGAGTTTCCACTCGGAGATCGCCGGCCGCCAGATGTGCTCATACATCCACCGCCGACTCAACAG
>CAYXQW010000465.1:0-266 GCA_964466695.1 uncultured Bdellovibrionales bacterium | reverse complement strand
GCCCGTGACGTCGCGTGTCTATCTTGCCGAACGCCCGCGCCCCTAACTTCATCGCCCGCTTGAGCAGCCAGGGGAACAGCCACTTTCCGATCGAGGTCCACATACAACTTCCTTTCACGTAGCCCCGCAGACACCCGCCGCCATCATGGCCTCCGCGATGAATCGCGGCCGCTCCGGAGGCAGGCGCTGCGAGGACTTATTGACAATGCCCCGCCCGGCTGTTTTGGTGAGTCGAGGTCCCTGAGCTTGGCAAAAGTTCGGGTTCG
>CAYXQW010000464.1:0-2591 GCA_964466695.1 uncultured Bdellovibrionales bacterium | reverse complement strand
TCTCTACCGCGAGTGCGAGTTCGGTCAGGTGGTGCGGGAGCTTACGGCCATCGCCGATATCGGCAACGAGCTGATGCAGGCGAAAAAACCCTGGGATCAGATCAAGGTCGACCCCGAGGAGGCGCGCGTCACGCTCACCTTCGCCGCCAACGTCTGCTACGCGCTCGCGATGTACCTGTGGCCCATCGTGCCGCGCTTCGCCGAGGCCGCAGCGAGGGGGCTCGGCGTCGAGATCTCTAAGATGAGCTTTGCGCGCTTGTTTCGTGAGACGAACCGCGTGGCGGGGACCTTCGAGCGCCTGTTCGATCGTATCGAGCCTGCGGCGGTCGAGGCGATCGTCGCGGCGAGCCGGGTGGTCGACGTCGCGGCGAAGCCGAGCGAGGCAGCCGTACCACTCATCGACCTCGCGCATTTTCAGAGCGTCGATCTGCGTGTCGGCGTGGTCAAAGAGGCCGAGGCGGTGCCGAAGAGCAAGAAGCTCTTGCGCCTGCTCGTAGACCTCGGCGAGGCCAAGCCAAGGCAGATCGTGGCTGGTATCGCGGGGGCTTATGCGCCCGAGGCGCTTCGCGGCACGCGCGTCGTCATCGTCGCCAACTTGCAGCCGGCGAAGCTCATGGGTCTCGAGAGCCAGGGCATGGTCCTCGCGGCCGGGGAGGGCGAGACGCTCGCGGTCTTGCGCCCGGAGCGCGAGCTTCCCGCCGGGACCCGGGTCAAGTAGTGGGCGATATCGATCACCGCTATCTCGAAGAGGCCCCTTTGCCGGCCTTGTTCGCGCTGCTCGCCGACGCGCGGGCGCCTATGCGGGCCGACGCGGCGTGCGCCATCGGTGACCGCTTGCGTGGCCGCGAGGGCACCACCTTGAGCCTCGAGCAGCGCGACCTGCTCGCCGTGTTGCTCGATGATCAGGACTTCGCGCCGCGTTTCGAGGCGGCGATCGCGCTGGCTTTGGCCAAGGACTCGCGGGGCACGAGGCTCCTCGTTTTGGCGCTCGCAAAGCGCGCGCTCAGGCTCGATGCCATCTATGCCTTGGGGCAGAGCGGCGATCAAAACGCGGTCGCGCCACTTCTTTTGCTGCTCTCTCGTTGGCTCATGCCTTGGGCTGACAAGCTCCAGGCAGCGGCGGCCCTGTGCGCGCTCGGTGACTCCGAGGGCGCGCGTTATCTCGTTGAGGCTTTGAGCAGCCGCAGGTTCGCCGAGCGCGCGGCCGCGGCACACTTCCTCGGAGATGCGGGTCACCCCGAGGCGCGTGTGCGGCTCGAGGCGATCTTGGCGCAAGCAGGCCACGAGCTCGCGGACGTCGCGGCGCGTGCGCTCGGCCTCCTCGGTGATCTTGCGGCGCGGCCCGCCTTGCAGCGCGCGCTCGAGGTGGCGTCGGGTGAGCTTCGAGAGGACATAACGGCGGCGCTCGCGGCGCTCGACCGCGCGCGTGCTCGGAGCTGACCTTTGGGGACGATCGCCTTCTTCGATCTGGATCGCACGCTCATCGGGAGGAACTCCGCGGCCTTGTGGCTGCGCGAGGAGATCCTCTCGCGACAAGTAGGCTTGAGCCCGGCCCTGCGCGCGCTCTTGATGCTCATGCGATACCGGCTCTTCGGCTCGGTGGCGATCGAGGACGCCATGCTCTCGGGGCTCGTCTACTTGAAGGGGCTAAGCGAGCGGGAGGTGCGGCAGCGCACCGAGGTCTTCTACGCGCGCTTCGTGCGCGATCACCTGCGCCCGGGTGGGCGGCGCGCCGTGGCCGAGCACCGCGCCGCCGGCGATAAGCTCGTTTTGCTCACGGCCTCGTCGCATTACATAAGCGAGCTTACCGCGCGCGATCTTATGCTCGACGATTTTTTGTGCACCGAGCTCGAGGTCGACGCGCGCGGGCTCTTCACCGGGCGGGCCTTGGGGCGGATGTGCTTCGGGACCGGCAAGCTCGTGGCGGCGCGCGCCTACGCGCAGCGGGTCGGGATCGAGCTTGCGGATTGCGCCTTCTACACCGACTCTTTCTCCGACCTCTCGACGCTCGCGGCGGTGGGGCGACCCGTGGCGGTGAACCCCGACCTTCGTCTTCGGCGCGAGGCTATGGCGCGAGGGTGGCCGGTGGTCGATTGGGGGCGGGCAGAGGGGCCAGGTAAACCTCGATAAAGGCTGGACCGCGTTGTCAACCAGGCCTAAACTAAATAAGCTTTATTGCGCTGCTAACCTTTCAGGTGTGAGCGGGGGTTGTGGTGACACAGGGCACGACGCCGGTTTCGCGTGGCAAGATCATGGTGGTCGAAGACGACCCGCAGATCGCCGACGTCCTGGTCAAGTACGCTCATTATTGTGGCTACGAGTCTTTGCACGCGGCCGATGGGTTGCAGGCGGTGGCCATGGGGGAGCGCGAGTGGCCGGACGTGATCCTCCTCGACATCTCCCTCCCTGGGCTCGATGGCCGTGATGTGCTGGTGCGGCTGCGCAAATCCGGGGTCGCGCAAAAAGCGGTGGTGATCTTCGCCACCGCGCGCGATGGGCAGATAGATCGTATCGCCGGGCTCGAGATGGGCGCCCTGGAATACGAGACCAAGCCGTTTCAGCTCGCCACCTTGTTCGGCAAGATAGAGTCG
>CAYXQW010000463.1:0-2592 GCA_964466695.1 uncultured Bdellovibrionales bacterium | reverse complement strand
TCGGCGGCATCATTCAGTTCACGCAGGATTTAATCGACAAGGGGTTCGCCTACGGCCGCGAGCTTGTGCGCGCGGGGTGATGACGCCATGATGCTCGACCTCGCCATGGTCTTCGCGTTCATCTTGGTGAGCGCGCTCTTGCTCGCCGCCTTGCTGTTTGTCGGGCGCCTCGTGCGTATGCACCGCCCCGGCCGCGAGAAGCTCTCGACCTATGAGTGTGGCGAGAGGCCCTTCGGCTCGGCGTTCTTCAACTTCAATAACCGCTTTTATATCGTTGCGCTCGTCTTCGTCGCCTTCGACGTGCAGGTGGCGCTGGCGGTGCCGCTCGTCGTGGTCTTCCGCCAGCTCGTCGGCAAGGACGGCGGTGCCATCGTCGCGCTGCTCTTTGCCTACCTCGGCCTCATGATGCTCGCGCTCGCCTATGTCTGGCGACACGGTGACCTCCGCTTCTTGCGCGAGCTTAGCGCGTCCGAAGGGGAAGCTCGTTGATGCAACCATACGTCGAGCGCGGCCCCGAGGGCGTGGTGGTGGCTGGGAAGCTCGACCAGCTCATCAACCTCGCGCGCAAGAACAGCGAGTGGTACCTGCTCTTCGCCACCGCGTGC
Organism: uncultured Bdellovibrionales bacterium; assembly: GCA_964466695.1. Taxonomy (GTDB): domain Bacteria; phylum Myxococcota; class XYA12-FULL-58-9; order XYA12-FULL-58-9; family JAFGEK01; genus CAYXQW01. Next base: position 1,987 of record CAYXQW010000463.1, on the reverse strand, counting down.
TGCGGCATCGAGCTCATGCAGACCGGCGGCCCACGCACCGACGCCGATCGCTTCGGGTTCATCTTTCGTCCGACGCCGCGACAAGCCGACACCATCATCCTGGCCGGCACCATCACCTACAAGATGGCGAGCCGCATCAGGCTCCTCTACGAGCAGATGGCCGAGCCGCGCTATGTCGTGGCCATGGGCTCGTGCGCCAACACCGGCGGGTTGTTCTCGGAGAGCTACGCGGTGGTCAAAGGCGGCGACCTCATCTTACCGGTGGATGTCTACGTCCCCGGTTGCCCGCCTCGCCCCGAGGCTTTGATCGAGGGCTTGATGCTGGTGCAAGACAAGATCGCCAAGGAGCCCTGGCTGCGTAAGGCCTGGGGCAAGGAGGCGCCGCCGGCCGACCCCTGGCCGGAAGGGGCGGCGCCAGAGCGAGGACGAAGCGCGTGACGCCCGAAGAGATCCGAGAGGTGCTCGCGGCTGCGGTCCCGAGCGTCGAGCTTACGAGGGGGGCAGGCGACGCGGCGCTCGTGGTCGCGCCCGAGCACTGGCTCGCGGCGGCGTCGCAGCTCGCGCACGATCCGCGCCTCGGCTTCGATTTCTTGCGCGCGCTTACTGGGGTGGACTTCTTGGAGCGCGGCGAGATCGAGGTGGTGGCGCACCTCTTCAGCTACGGCCAGCGGCACGCCGCGGTGCTCAAGACGAAGGTTGCGCGCGCGGCGCCCGAGCTTATGAGCTTGGTCGAGGTCTGGCCCGCCGCCAACTGGCACGAGCGTGAGGCGTTCGATCTCTTGGGCGTGCGCTTTATCGGCCACCCCGAGCTTCGCCGCCTCCTGCTCCCCGATGACTGGGAGGGGCACCCGCTCCGCAAAGACTACGAGGAGCCACCCGACTATCGCGGCATCCCCACGAGGCGCGCGTTATGAGCCAGACGGAGTTGCGCGAAGAGTTGCTCCTCAACATGGGGCCGCACCACCCCTCGACTCACGGGGTCTTGCGCTTCGTCTTGCACACCGACGGCGAGGTGATGCGCAAGGCGGTGCCTGAGGTCGGCTATCTGCACCGGGGGATCGAGAAGCTCGCCGAGCGGCAGACCTACGCCGGCTTTATCCCCTTCACCGATCGCATCAACTACCTCGAGGCCATCTTCGCGAACCAAGCCTACGTCATGGCCGTCGAGGAACTCGCTAGCATCGAGGTGCCGCGGCGCGCCGAGTACCTGCGGATAATCGCCGCCGAGCTCAACCGCATCCTCTCGCACTTCATCACGCTCGGCTCGATCGCGATGGACGTCGGCGCCTACACGCCCTTCGTCTATCTCTTGCGCGAGCGCGAGGCGGGCAACGACCTCATGGAGGAGCTCTCGGGGCAGCGCCTCACCTATAATTATCTGCGGCTCGGCGGCGTCGGCTACGACGCGAGCGAGGAGTGGCTCCGCAAGCTCGAGGGCTTCCTCGACAAGCTCGGGCCGGTGCTCGATCAGCTCGACTCCCTAATCTCTAACAATGAGATCTTCGTCGAGCGGCTCGCGAACGTGGCCGTGATCGCGCGTGCGGACGCTATCGGCTACGGGCTCGTCGGCCCAAACTTGAGGGCGAGCGGGGTGGACTGGGATCTGCGACGCGACGCTCCTTACGGCGCCTACGGCGACTTCACCATCACCGTGCCGGTAGGGCGCGGCGCGCGCGGCCAGGTGGGCGACTGCTACGACCGCTTCCTCGTGCGGGCGGCCGAGATGAGGGCGAGCATCGAGATCTTGCGCCAGGCTATAGCCAAGCTGCCCGCGGGCGAGCTTCGCGCCAAGGTCGCGCGCAACCTCAAGGTGCCTGAGGGTGAGGTCTACGCCGCCGTGGAGGGGGCGCGGGGCGAGCTCGGCTACTACGTCGTGGCCGACGGCTCCGATAAGCCCTATAGGCTTAAGGTGCGCTCGGGCTCCTTCGCCGCGCTCAGCATCGTCGAGCACGTCTCGCGCGGCTTGATGATCGCCGATCTCGTGGCG
>CAYXQW010000462.1:1746-2603 GCA_964466695.1 uncultured Bdellovibrionales bacterium | reverse complement strand
ATTTGAAAATACGCTTTGGGTTAACGACCAGCTAAAAAAAGCAGTTGACGACATCTATAAATATCCCTTGAAAGAGTTTGCCCGTGAAACGCTAAATAGACAATTAAAGGCAGGTATAGCAGATGAAACCCTTGCATCTTTGGTTGTATCTCTAAGAGAGGAAGACAAGTTGGCAATTGTAAATGAGGATGAAATGCCAAATAGAGAACCACAAATAATTTGCTCATTAGGTTTAAAAAACGTTTAGTATAGCTATGTCATTATCAAAACAAGAGTTTTCCAATTACATTAAACAATTCCATTTCCGTGAGTTGTTTAACGATATGGGTTGGAATAATGATAAAACGAAACAACCAATTGGTATTGATAACCAAACATATATAATTGAATCCGTAGCAGAAAAAAGTGGATTTAAAATTCTTTTATGTAATCCTTTAGCCGATGGATTACTCCCCGATTATAGCATACGAAAGAAAATAGAGAATAAAGTAACCAAACTATTTCAAGAGCATCTTGTAATTTACTTTGATGCAAAAAAAACTGAGCAAATTTGGCAATTAGTTGTCCGACAAACTGGTAAACCCACAAGAGTAACAGAAACCCGATACCACATTTCTCAAGACCCTGAATTACTATACCAAAGGGCATCGGGGATTTTCTTTGAACTCGATGAGGAAGAGAAGATTACAATTGTTGATGTTACCAAAAGGGTATCGGATAACTTCCAGCAGAATAATGAGAAGGTTACTAAACAGTTTTACGATAAGTTCAAAAAGGAACATACAGCATTCTTAAAGTTTATCAAAGGAATTGACGATAAGCTAAATCAGGATTGGTACGCTTCATTAATGCTTAAC
>CAYXQW010000462.1:0-1736 GCA_964466695.1 uncultured Bdellovibrionales bacterium | reverse complement strand
TGATGTTTTGCTATTTTGTTCAGAAAAAAGGTTTTTTAGATAATGATAAAAACTATTTGAGAAATAAGCTTAAGGCTTGTCAGGAAAAAAAGGGTAAGAACAAATTCTATTCTTTCTATCGAAACTTTTTACTTGCATTATTTCACCAAGGTTTAGGTGCACCAGAACATAGCGGTGAACTTAAGGACGAGATTGGTAGAATTCCTTACCTAAATGGTGGTCTTTTTGATGAGCACGAACTCGAAAAAACTTACAATGAAATAGATATTGACGATAAAGCGTTTGAAAAGCTCTTTGACTTTTTCGACCAGTACGAATGGCATTTAGATACACGCCATACAGCCTCGGGAAAAGATATAAACCCCGATGTGATTGGCTATATATTTGAAAAGTACATTAACGACCGCGCCCAAATGGGTGCATACTATACCAAGGAGGACATTACCGATTACATAAGCAAAAATTGCATTATCCCTTACCTTTTTGAAGAAACCAAACGGCAATACCCAAAGGCATTTAGTGCCGATGGTGAAATATGGCAAATGGTTAAGCAAAGTAACAGCAACTACATTTACGATGCTGTTAAGAAAGGTGTTGAGCTTACCCTACCTACAGAAATTGAAATTGGTATTGACACCTCTATGCCTAATCTTATTGAGAGGAGAAAGGATTGGAATAAACCAGCAACAATTGAATACGCATTGCCAACCGAGATTTGGCGTGAGGTTATTGACCGCCGAAGCCGATACAACGAAACAATTCTTAAGATTAGCAATGGTGAAATAATTGACATTAACGATTTCATTACATACAACATAAACATTCGCCAATTTGCTCAGGATGTAGTTGAAAACACCAGCGACCCCGATTTCCTTAAATTTTTCTACAAAGCATTAGCTAATGTTACAGTAATTGACCCAACCTGTGGTTCTGGGGCATTCCTTTTCGCTGCATTAAATATTCTTGAGCCTTTGTACGAGAGCTGCATACAACGTATGGAGAACTTTATTGCCGAATCAGCTAAAGGGAAATTCAAATTTTTTGAGGATGTAATTGCTCAGGTTAAAAGCCCCGAACATCCAAACCTTAAATATTTCATTTACAAAAGCATAATACTTCGCAACCTTTACGGAGTTGATATTATGAAAGAGGCGGTTGAAATTGCCAAACTTCGCCTTTTTCTTAAACTTGTGGCAACTGTTGAAGCCAACTACCGTAAGCCAAACCTTGGTTTGGAGCCTTTACCCGATATTGATTTCAACATAAGGGCAGGTAATACCTTAGTTGGTTTTGCCACTGAAATAGAGCTACAGAAAGGTTTGATGTACACCCTCGATGGTGCTAAGGCAAAACCCGTTATAGAGGAAAAATGCGATATTGTTTCAAAAGCTTTTGCTCGATACAAGGAAATCCAACTTACCTTCGGTGACGATTATACGCAATTTAAAAAGGCTAAAGAAGTACTTAACTCTCGTTTAAAGGAGTTAAATCAAGAATTGAACGTACTTCTTCATAAGCAAACCTTAAAACTCGATTATAGTGTTTGGTTAAAATCACATCAGCCATTCCATTGGTTTGCCGAATTCTATGAAATTGTTAAGGAAAAGGGTGGCTTTGATGTAGTTATAGGCAACCCACCTTATGTTGAATATACAAAGGTTTCTAAAACCTACAAAGTCAATGGCTATAAAACCCTTCCTTGCGGCAATTTACACGCTTATTGCCTTGAAAGGGCT
>CAYXQW010000461.1:0-2603 GCA_964466695.1 uncultured Bdellovibrionales bacterium | reverse complement strand
CGTGCGGCGCGGGCGTGACCCCGGCCGCGAGCAACCGCTCGACCACCCGCAGGTTTTGCGGCTCCTTGGTCCAGGCCAAGATCTGACGCGCGCTCTCCTCACCGATGTCGCGCACGGCCAAGAGCGCCTCTTGCTCGGCGGCCAAGAAGGCCGCGAGCGTCCCGAAGTGCTCGGCCAGCGCGGCCGCCGTGCTCTCACCCACCTGCGGGATGCCGAGGCCGTAGAGCAGGCGCGTAAGCGTGGTCGCCTTCGAGTCTTTAAGCGCGACGATAATATTCTCGGCGCTCTTTTGCCCCATGCGCTCGAGGCCTCGCCAGACATCGAGCTCCAAGGCGTAGAGATCGGCGAAATCACGGCAGAGCTCGCGCGCGACGAGCTGCGCGACGAGCCGGTCACCGAGCCCCTCGATGTTCAAGGCGCGCCGCGAGGCGAAGTGACGCAACCTCCCGATAAGCTGCGCCGGACACGCCGCCCCCGTGCAGCGATGGACCTTCTCGCCCTCCTCGCGCACCACGCGCGCGCCGCACTCGGGGCACGAAACGGGGAAGACGAACTCGCGCTCGGCGCCGGTGCGACGCTCCTTGAGCACCAAGACCACCTCGGGGATGACCTCGCCCGCCCGGCGCACGAGCACGGTGTCGCCGACGCGCACATCTTTGCGCCGCAGCTCGTCCTCGTTGTGCAGGGTCGCGCGCGACACCATCGCCCCCGAGAGCGAGACAGGCTCGAGCATCACCACCGGCGTTACGACCCCCGTGCGCCCCACCGAGGTCACGATCTCGCGGACCACGGTCGCCTCCTCCTGCGGTGGATACTTGAAGGCCATGGCCCAACGCGGCGCCTTGCTGGCCGCGCCGAGCCTGCGGCGCCAGTCGAGGTCGTCTACCTTGATCACGACGCCGTCGGTGTCGTACGGCAAGTCGAAGCGACGCGCCGCCATACGATCACGGTAGCGCTTCACCTCCAAGGCCCCCGCACACACCGCGTTCTCCGCGTTGACCGTAAAGCCGTACGAGGCCACCGCCGCGAGCCTCTCGGCGTGGCTTCGCCAAAGCTCGCCTTCGGGGGTGAGCGCGTCGTAGGCGATAAAAGAGAGCGGCCGCGTCGCCGTGATGCGCCAGTCGAGCTGCCGCAAGGACCCGGCCGCGGCGTTCCTGGGGTTCGCGAAGGGCTCCTCGCCCTCACGCGACATCTGCGCGTTGAGCGCGGCGAAGTCCGCCTTCTGCAACAACACCTCGCCGCGCACCTCGAGGCGCGCGGGCGCCGCGCCCAAGAGCCTCGCGGGCACGCCGCGGCTGGCCCCGATGGTCCTTAGGTTACGCGTGACGTCCTCGCCCTGGCGGCCGTCGCCCCGCGTCGCGCCGGTTTGCAACACCCCCCGCTCATAGACGAGCTCCACCGCCAGCCCGTCGAGCTTGGGCTCGCAGACGTAGCGGATGACCTCCGTGGGCGAAAGCCCGAGCAAACGCCGGATCCGCTCGTCGAGCTCGTCTATCTCCCCGTCGGTCGTGATATTGGCGAGCGACAGCATCGGCTCTCTGTGCACAACCTTGGCGAAGTGCGCCGCCGCCTGCCCGCCCACACGCATAGAAGGCGAGGTCTCGCTGCGAAGCTCGGGGTGCGCGGCCTCGAGCGCCAAAAGCTCGCGCATGAGCCGATCGTACTCGGCGTCAGCGAGGATGGGCTTGTCGAGCACGTAGTAGGCGTGCTCGGCCGCGAAAAGCTCGTCGCGAAGCGTCTCTATACGACGCGCGTCTTCTTGCGACATGACGCAAGGTCCTCGGGCGGCAAGAGATCCATGAGCGACAGCAAGAACCCGACCTTCGGCAAGACCACGCTCACCTTCCACATGTTGCCCTTCGTGTAGTCGCCGCAGTCGCCGAACCAGTTGAAGTCGGTGGCGTACCACTGCTCGGATTGGCCGCCGTAAGGGATCTCGGGAGGGAGCTGCCCGTGCTGCACGAGCTGCGTCGAGGCTACGAGGTGCTGGAGGGCGCACTCGGCGTAGAAGGGCTCGTCGAGCCATCGGGCGAGGCGCGCGAGGTAGGTGTCGGCGAGCGTGTCCCAGTTTTGCATGTGCTTGTTCGCGACCGAGGCCGGCGACATGTGCACGGTGCGCACCGCGTGCTCGGCGCAGATGGTCCCGCGCGGGAACGTGACGTCGTAGACATAGCGCCACGAGAGCAGGTGATCGGCCGCGGCCTTGGCGGCGCCGAGCCAACGCGCGTCGGCGGTGGACTCGTAGAGCTCGGCGAACGCGAGCAGCAGGTTGTAGGCGTCCTCCATGTTGGGGGCCATATAGGTGTCGTAGGGGCCGCCGATGTAGCGCTCCTTCTCGACATAGTTACGCAGATAGTACGCGGCGGCGCGCGTCGCCGCCTCGCGATAGGCGCGCGCTCCCCGGCCGGCGAAGCGTGCGAAGATCGTCAACGCGCCGATGAAGGCGCCGCTCGAGGCGCCCACCCAGGAGAGGGGCTTGCCCGTCTTGCCGTCGATCTCGTGCGGGAAGGCGCCGTCGGCCCGCTGGCGCGCGAGCATGGTGTCGAGGTTTTTACGCAGGGCCTTTGTCCACAAAGGCCGCTCGCGCCCGCGCGCCCGCTCTT
>CAYXQW010000460.1:1816-2614 GCA_964466695.1 uncultured Bdellovibrionales bacterium | reverse complement strand
AGGCAGCCCGACGCTTGGGCGACGTGAGGGGCATTATGAGAGCGATTGTTTGGTCGATGACCATCGCGGTCGTGCTGCAGTGCAGCTCGGTTTGGGCTTTGACCCCGAGAGACATCTACAGAAAGGCCGGACCGGCGGTGGTCCTTTTCTTGGGCTCGGATGACGGCAAGAGCGGCTCGGGGGGGACGGGTTCTATCATCAGCGCCGATGGCAAGGTCTTGACCAACGCGCACGTCGTGTTGAACCAGAACAATCAGCCGTTCAAGACCCTCTACGTCTTTTTGAAGCCCGAAAAGCTCACGGGCGACAACTCGAAGGATCTCGCGCAGCGTTACAAGGCGAGGGTCTTGCGCTTCAGCGTCCCAAGCGAGCTCGATCTCGCCCTCGTGCAGATCGAGTCGCCACCGCCGGGGTTACCGACCATCTCCTTCGGCAACCCGAACGAGGTGGAGGTTGGCGACGAGGCGATAGCGATAGGTCACCCCGAGCAAGGCGGGCTTTGGACCTTGACCACCGGCAGCGTCTCGACGGTGATCGCGAACTTCAATCGAGTGAAGGGCAAGGACGTGTTTCAGACCGAGGCCTCGGTCAACCGCGGCAACTCGGGCGGGCCGCTGCTCGACAGCGCCGGCAACGTCATTGGTATAAACACGATGATCGCGCGTCAGGGAGCGGGGGGTGTGGCGATCACGGGCGTGAACTTCTCGCTCAAGTCCTCGGTGGCGGTGAAGTGGCTCGCCGCGCAGGGCATGGGGTTGGCATATGCGCCACCGGGTCAGCAACCTACGGTGGTCGCCG
>CAYXQW010000460.1:0-1806 GCA_964466695.1 uncultured Bdellovibrionales bacterium | reverse complement strand
GAGCCGCCGCGCAAGGCCACGCCGCCCGCCGCTGTGGCCCCAGAGCCCGTAGTCGAGCCGCAAGCGAAGCCCGCGCGCGAGCCACAGCCTAAGATCGCGCCGCCGCCGGTCGAGCGCACGGGGCCGGATCTCACCATCCCGAAGCGGCGCGCGGCCGCCGAGGAGGCACCCGCGCCGGCCGAGGCCGCGCCCGCGGAGCCGCCCGCCTCCTCGATCACGGTGGCCGAGCCGCCGCCCAAGCAAGCAGACCTCGACAAGGCTCGCGAGGAGGGCAAGACCCTCGGTAAGGCGAAGAGCAAAGAGAAGGTCGTCTCCGGCAAGCCGCTCGATCCCAAGACCGCCAAGCCCAACTTCGTCACCGACAAGCGGCCCTTTAGCCTCGACGATCTGCGCCGCCAGCAGATGAAGGAGCTCGAGGACATAATGGACGAGATGCGCGGCAAGATAGACCACAAACGGAAAAGCGGCGGCGGCGCGGGATTGTGGTAGCCTGAATTCCAGCCTTATGAACGTTGACGCTGTATCGACCTAATCACAGGGGTAACACATGCGCTTTGGTCCTCTTGCTGTAGCAGTCATCGGCGGGTTGTTTGTCATGGGGGCGCTCGGCTGCGGGCCCAAGAAGTCGGTCTCGCGTGTCGCGAGCAGCACGCAGACGGATCTCTCGGGCAACTGGAACGACACCGACGCACGGCTCACGTCGGAGGCGCTCATCAGCGACTGCTTCGCGCGGCCCTGGCTCAAGAGGTTCACGAACGATCAAGGCCGCCCGCCCAAGGTCCGCGTGCGCACCATCATCAACAAGACTGACGAGCACATCGACGCTCAGGTGTTCGTGAAGAACATCGAGCGGGCCATGGTCAACAGCGGCCTCGTCGAGGTTATCGCGCAGACGGGCAGCGAGCTCGACTCGGTGCACGGAGAGCAGGACTACGGCGCGAGCGGCCGCGTCTCCGACGAGTCGGCGCCGAGCATCGGCAACGAAGAGGGGGCGGACTTCGTGCTCGTGGGCCGGATGGCCTCGGTGCTCGATCAGGCCGACGGCACCAAGGTCAAGTTCTACAAGATCACCTTCGAGCTCATAAACCCGACGAGCGCCAAGAAGGTCTGGATGGGAGATCACGAGATCAAGAAGGTAGTCGAACAAGCCTCGGCGAGCTGGTAACCCATGAGACATACCCAACGCGGTTCGCGCATGAAGGTGGCGTCGAGCGGCGGCCGACGGTTCGCGTGTCTTCTGGTCTTTGGGGCTCTCCTTGCGGGCTGCGGCGGCCTGAACATGGAGAAGCACTACCAGAAGATGCGCGGGCAGATGGTCTCCGGCGACTACGACAAGGCCTCGAAGTATATCGACAGCGTCAAGGAGGAGTTCTACAGCAAGGACAACCGGCTCTTGTACTACATGGACAAGGGTATGGTCTTGAACCTCGCCGGACGCTATCAGGAGTCCAATCAATTCCTGGAGAAGGCCAAGGTCACGGCCGAGGAGCTCTGGACGGAGAGCATCAAGGCCCACGCCGGGGCCTTGCTCACGACCGACAACGCCTTGCCGTATCAGGGCGAGGACTTCGAGAAGGTCTTGATCCACTTCGTCGGCTCGCTCAACTACGTGGGCCTCGGCAACCACGAGGCGGCGCGGGTGGAGGCGAGGCAGATCACCAACAGGCTCGAGTTTTATAACAGCAGCTACGATCAAGCCTCGGGGCAAAGTATCTACAAGGACGACGCCTTCGCGCGCTGGCTCTCGGGCAAGCTCGCGGAGACCGAGGGTCGGGCCGGCTACAACGACGCCTGGATCGACTACAA
>CAYXQW010000459.1:0-2615 GCA_964466695.1 uncultured Bdellovibrionales bacterium | reverse complement strand
GCCTGGCCGAGGGCGATCGCGAGGGCGGCCACGGCCAGCTCCGCGAGACCATCGACAACCTCAACGAGACGGCCGAGCACCTAAGCAGCATCGCGAAGAAGATCGACGAGGGGCAAGGCTCGGTCGGCCGCGCGATCAACAACTCGCAGCTCATCGAGGACGCCGAGGAGACCATGGCCGGGGCGCGCCAGCTCGTCGGCGGCCTGTCACGCCTCCAGACCGAGGTCGAGCTGCGCACGCAATACGAGGTGCCCTTCGAGGGCGCCAACGAGGACTTGATCGCGGGCGTCAAGAACACGCTCGGTGTGCGCCTGATCCCCCGCCCCGACAAGTATTATATCCTCGAGGCTATCTCCGACCCGCGCGGCTCCCAGACCCGCTCGATCATCGCCACCACCAACCCCGACGTGCAAGGCGGCGCTACCTCGCGCGCCGAGGTGGTCGAGACCTCCTACAACGCGCTCAAGTTCTCGGCCCAGTTCGCCAAGCGCTACTACTTCTTGGCCTTGCGCTTCGGCATCATCGAGAACACCGGGGGCATGGGGGCGAACCTCTTCGCCTGGGACGACCGGCTCGAGCTTCGTCTCGACGCGTTCGACTTCACCCGCCGCGATCCCATCCGCAACCGCGATGTCTATCCGCGCTTCCGCACCACCGGCATGCTCAACTTCGCGAGCCACCTCTACGTGCAAGGCGGCATCGACGATCCCTTCAACACGATGCTGCGCACCTGGTTTGTCGGCGGCGCGCTGCGCTTCACCGACGAGGACCTAAAGACCCTGCTCGGCTCGGTGCCTACGCCCTAAGGCTGAGCTCGGCCTGGAGCGTAAGCATCTCCTGGTTGCGGCGCTTCTTCGTCGCCTCGGGGACGTCGTCCTCGAAGCGACGCGCGGCGACGGTGCCGGAGCGCGGCGAGTACTTGAAGACGAAGAGGTTGTCGTAGCGCACGCGCCGCAAGAGCGTGAGCGAGTCCTCGTGCTCCTCTTCGGTCTCGGTGGGGAAGCCCACGATCATATCCGAGGCGAAGCGGACCTCGGGGAGCTGAGCGCGCGCGCGATCGATGAGATCTAGATACTCCTCCACCGTATAGCCGCGGTTCATGAGGCGCAGCACGCGGTTGCTGCCGCTCTGCGCCGGCAGGTGCAGGTAGCGATCGATGCGCGGCGCGCGCGCCATGACCTGCAAGATGTCGTCGCCGAAGTCGCGCGCGTAGGAGGTGACAAAGCAAATCCGGGGGAGACTCGGCAGGCTCTCGTGCAGCCGCCACAAGAGGTCGGCGAAGCTCACGACGCGCCCGTCCTCGGTCGCGCGGTAGTGATTGACGGTCTGACCGATGAGCGTAAGCTCGCGCGCGCCCGCATCGACGAGCCTTCGGGCCTCGTCGAGGATGTCGCCGGGCGGACGATGTTGCTCGGGGCCGCGCACGTAAGGGACCACGCAGTAAGAGCAGAACTTGTCGCAGCCGTGCGTGATGCGCACGAAGGCCTGCGCCTTCCCGCCCGCGGGGCGACGATGGCGATCGAGGTCGTTTTTGCCCACGCTCACGGCGGTCTTGCCGCGGCGGGCGTGCCCGCTCACCGCGACCTGGCTTTGGCGCACACGCCCCGCGCGCAGGATGAGCGCGGGCAGCTCCGAGAGGCGCGAAGGCCCGCACACGATGTCGACGTAGGGCGCGCGGCTCGGGATGGCGGCGCCTTCGCGCTCAGCCATGCAGCCGATGACCCCGATGATGAGCTCGCGGTGTGTGGCGCGACGAAGGCGCTCGATCCTACCGAGACGCGACCAGACCTTCTGCTCCGCCAGGGCGCGCACGGAGCAAGTGTTGAGAAGCACCACGGCGGCGTCTTCGAGCCGCGCGGCTTTGATGAAGTCGTGCCGTGCGAGCAGATCGAAGACGAGCTCGGAGTCGAGCTCGTTCATCTGACAACCGTAGGTCTCGATATAGACAGCGGTTTTTTTCATGAGCCTTGGGGCTCATGTAGTGTAGCGAGCTTATACCGCGCTAGTACCTCGCCGCAGAGGTTTTGATCGGTTGAATTCGTTCGAGACGGCAGCCGAGAGCTTCGCGCGCAGCTCGCGATTCCGCAGTCGTAGCCGTAGCTACGGCGAGGACAGCGCGAGCGAGCACAAAGGTCGCAGGCGCCGTATCGGACGAAGAACCCGTCAAAACTTCTGCGGCGAGGTACTAGCTCTTCTTGAAGCGTGACGGGAAGTCGGCGGGGAAGTCTTTTCCTGGATGGAGGGTCTTGGCGCGCGCGAGCAGCGCCTCTTCGGTCTCTTGGTGCTCGGGGTCCGGGACGCAGCAATCGACCGGACACACCGCGGCGCACTGCTCCTTGTCGAAGTGCCCGACGCACTCGGTGCACTTCGTGGGGTCGATGACGTAGGTGTCGTCGCCCTCGCTGATGGCCTCGTTCGGGCACTCGGGCTCACAGGCGCCGCAGTTGATGCAATCTTCCGTGATCTTTGTCGCCATGATGGGCTCCCAGGTTCAAGACTCGAAGTTCTAAAGAAGGAGCGAGCGCTGGTGTCAAGACCCCGAGGATGTCCGGGTGCGATCCCTCATGATTGATCACAAGTTTCTGTTGACATGATCCCGCCCTCTTCCAACGTGA
>CAYXQW010000458.1:0-2617 GCA_964466695.1 uncultured Bdellovibrionales bacterium | reverse complement strand
GATCATGCGTTGGCCGGGCGGCAAGTTCAATTTGCAGCCCAACGTCACCACCACGGTGCGTTCCATCGAGCGGAGCTGGGAGTTCTTGTTGATGGAGGCGTGCCGCCTCATCGACGAAGGTCAGCCGAGCGGCGCCAAGCCCACGACGACCACGGGCAAGAAGCCCAAGCGCGTTACGGCCAAGCACAAGTCCAGCCGGCGGCGTTTGCTCCCCGTGGCGATAAGCGGCGCGGTGTTACTCTTGCTGGCCGCGGCGGGCGGCGTCTACTACCGCCTGGGGATCGCGCCACGAGGCTCGCGGGCAGCGGCGACCACGACCGAGGACACGACCACCCCGCGTCCGAGCGTGGCCGCGGGCCAGAGCCTCCTGCGCTTGAGCGGCTCGACGGCGCTCAGCGCGCAGCTCGCCCCGGCTTTGGCGGCGGCTTACCTCACCTCTCTACGCGCCAACGACGTCCGTGTCTCGGCCGCCCAAGGCGGCGACGTCATGGTCCACGGCGTCTACGAAGGAGACGAGCGCAGCATCGTCATCAGCGCGTCGGATCCTACCACGAGCTTCACCCGCCTCCTCGCGAACGAGGCCGACCTCGCCATCTCCGCGCGGCGCATCACCGACGAGGAGAGCAAGCGCCTGGCCGGGCTCGGCTCTATGACCTCGCAGGCCAACGAGCACGTCCTCGCCCTCGACGGGCTCGCGGTGATCGTCAACCGCGCGAACCCCATAACGAGCCTCAAGCGCGAGCAGCTCACCAGCATCTTCCGCGGCGTGGTCTCGGACTGGTCCATGCTCGGGGTAACCGCCGACGTGCAGGCCGAGTGGTCGGCGGTGGGCGTCGGCGGCGCAAGGGGCGGCACGCTCGCCTCGGGTCTCCAGGTCTTCGCGCCGAGCGACAAGCTCGGCCTCACCGAGGTCTTCCGTGGCATGGTGCTCGGTCAGAACTCGATCTCGCGCGTGGCCAAGCGCTTCGATACGCCGCAAGAGGTGGCCGACGCGGTGGCGGCGAACCCCGGCGGCATCGGCTTCGTGCCCCTGCCCTTCGTGCTCGGCACCAAGGCGGTGCCCATCACCAGCACCGGCGACCTGGCGCTGATGCCCACGGTGTTCACCATCGCCACCGAGGAATACCCCTTGACCCACCGCCTCTATCTCTACACGCCGCAGGCGAGCGCCAACCCGCACGTGGCGCGCTTCGTGCGCTTCGCGCTCGCGTCCGAGGGCCAGGCGGTAGTCCGCAAGGCGGGGTTCGTCGAGCTCGCGATCAAGGCCGAGGCGCGGGCAGCACCTTCGGGCGCTCCTCCCGAATACGTAAAGCTCACGGCGCGCGCGAAGCGGCTCTCGAGCACCTTCCGCTTCGAGGCGAGCTCCTCGGCCTTCGACAACCGCGCGGCGCGCGACCTCGACCGCGTGGTCGATTACTTGCGCGACAACGACATCAGCGGCGCCAGCGTCAAGGTGCTCGGCTTCACCGACTCGCAGGGCAGCAAGGCCAACAACCTCCGCCTCTCGCGCGAGCGCGCCAATCTGGTGGCGCAGGCCTTGTCGCAGCGGGGCATAAGCGGCGCGACGGTGGCGGGCCTCGGCGCGGCCTTGCCTCTCTCTGAAAACTCGACCGAGCTTGGCCGCCAGCACAACCGGCGGGTCGAGATCTGGGTGCCGCGCTAGAGAGCGCTAGAGAGCCTACTCCATCAACACGGCCATCCGAAAGCGCGGGAAGCCGGCCTCGGCGCCGGTGAGCAGCACGCGGCGTAAGAGATCGTAGTGGATGCCCTTGTCGCAGAGGACCATGAGCACGTCATCGTCGCGCTCGGCGCCGCCCTCCCCTCCCCCGAGGCGCTTGCCGCGCGCCGCGACGAGCTTGCGATAGAGCGGCTCGATGCGGCCCTTGTCGCCGCCCTGTTGCACGCGACCGTCGCGGATGGCGGCCACGACCTCTTTTTCCACGCGCAGCTCGCGCTGCCCGATGGCGATGTTGGTGGTCTTCTTCGGCGGCAGCTCGGCGCTCGAGACCGGGAGCTGCACACCGCCCTCGTTCTCGATCGTGGTCTGCTGGGCGGCGAGGCCGAACATCAAGAAGAAGAGCAAGTTGGTGAGCACGTCGAGCATCGCCGTGAGGTTGATATTGACCTCGTATTCATTGCTGCTATCGCCACCGCCGCCAGCCATTTTTACCTCACTTCAATTGCATCAAAACGACATGTTTCTTTACAAACGCCACATTTTATACAGAGTTCCTGATTAATATAGAATGGACTCTTGATTGTCCCGGAAATGGCTTGAGATCGACACTTTTTTGCACAAGCACCGCATCCGACACATTTTTCAGGAAGAATCGTGTAGTGTTTGAACGCTTTGCAGACTCCAGCCGGACAACGATGTTCAATAATGTGAGCAATATACTCATCTCGGAAATATCGCAAGGTTGTCAAAACAGGGTTTGCAGCAGTTTTCCCTAAGGCACATAAAGAGGCATCTTTTACAACATAAGCTACTTCTTCTAACAGTTCAAGGTCCTCCAATGTTGCGCGGTCTTCGACAATTTTCGTCATAATATTCAGCATTTGTTTTGTGCCTTCCCGACATGCAACACATTTTCCACAGGATTCAGCCTGAATAAAT
>CAYXQW010000457.1:0-2619 GCA_964466695.1 uncultured Bdellovibrionales bacterium | reverse complement strand
AGCGGATCGAAGACGAGCAGGTACTTGCCCATGGGGTACGGAGCCGGGATGGGCAGGAACTCCGCGTTCTCCTCCGGGGCCAGGCCGGCCAGCCGGCCGGTGTGGTCGGTCAGGCGCGTGACCGTCAGGTCGGCGAAGCGGTCGAGCTTGTCGATCTCAGCGTCAAACCAGCCGCTTTGGCGAGAGGTCAGCTCCCGCGCGAGCCGCTCACGTGCTTGGTCGCACGCCTCGGCGAGCGTGGTCTCGACACCGGCTGGAACCACGGCGGCGGCGCCCACGTGCGCGTCGAGATCAAAGAGCCGGCGACACTGCGCCTCGTCAACCGCTGTACCGGCATCGGTCACGCCCGCGAGCACGAGCCGGTCTTCGCTCTCCAAGGTGCCAAGCGTAACGCGCGCAGAGGTGAGCCAGCCCGCCTGCCCGCGCAGGGGCTCGAGGATAGTGATGTTCTTGCCGCTGCCGCTGAGATCAAACACCACCTCGGCCACCGGCAAGGCGAGGCTTTGGCCGCAGGCGAGGACGCGCTGCGCGAGCGGGTGACCCACGCGATAGGTGTTGGCGTCTTCGACCACCTTGCCCATGCGGTACGGTCCGGGATGGATGGCCTCTTCGGGGAAGGGGTTGGTGTGCAACGTAAAGCTGTAGCCCAGGGCGTCGAAGCGCGCGTGCGGCGCGAGCACGTGCAGGGTGAGCCGCCACAGCCGCTCGTTGAAGCGATCGAGCACGGCCGAGTTCTGCACGCGCACCTTCTCGACCACCTCTTGGTCAAAGTTGTCGAGCAGCTTCTCGCGCGCGTCGCGCTGTCCTTCGGCGATCTGCGCCTCGAGGTCGCGCTGCAGCTCGTCGAACTCAAGTTGGATCTGCTCGGGCGAGCGGCAAAGCTGGTAGATGGCGGCGATGCGCTTCTCGAAGTCGACGCCCGACTCGACCGCGCCGAGCACCTCGTCGCTCGCGCCAAAGACGCCGCTGAAGAGCTGAAACTTCTCGGCCAGAAGCTCGTAGACGCGTTGGTCGGCGGCGTTCTTGCGGTTGACGAAGTTGACCACCACCACGTCGAGCTTTTGCCCATAACGATGACAGCGGCCGATGCGTTGCTCGATGCGCTGCGGGTTCCACGGCAGGTCGTAGTTGACCACCAGGTTGCAGAACTGGAGGTTGATGCCTTCGGCGGCGGCCTCGGTGGCGATCAAGATGGTGGCGCGGTCGCGAAAGTGCTCCACCAGCGCGGCGCGCATGTCGGCGGTGGGCGAGCCCGAGACGCGGTCGGTGCCCGCGTGTCGCGCGAGCCACTGTTGGTAGATGGCCTTCGAGCCCGGATCAGTGTTGGTGCCGTTGAACCGCATCACCTTGCCCGCGTGCTCGGTGTTCTCGAGGAGCTGGTAGAGGTAGTCCTGCGTGCGGCGCGACTCGGTGAAGATGACCGCCTTGGGCTGCACGGTCGGGGCGCCCTGATCTGTGCTGGCCTTGACCGCCGCGTCGAAGCCGCGACGCAGAGCGACGAGCAGCACCTCGCCCTTCGCGTTCTTGATGATCGACGTGGCGAGCGCGTGAAACTCGCGCAGTCGCGCTGCTTCCTCGTGAAGCTCGGCGAGCTGCTCCGCGGTGAGCCGCCTGGCTTCGCCCCGCTCGTCGGCGTCCCCTTCGCCGTCCCACTCATCGCTGAGGTCGTCGTGACCCTCAAAGTCGTGCGAGAGCTCCTCGGGCGGCGAGAGGACGGCGGTAGCCGCGCGCGCCGCCGCCTCGAGCCGTTTGACCAACCCCTCGAGCGTGGCCGAGATGGCGTAGGTAGATGAGGCGAGGAGCTTGCGCAAAATCAGCGTGACGAGCTGTCGTTGACTCGCCGGCAGCGCGTAGAGCGTGTCGCGCCGCAAGTACTCCGACACCAGGTCGTACAGCCGCTGCTCGTCGTCGCTCGGCGCAAACTCCTGCACCAACGCGCGGCGCTCCGTGAACTTTACGTACTCGCGGACCTGGTAGCGCAAGGTGCGTTTGCACAGGGGTTTGAGGCGGTCTTTGAGCTCGGCAAAATCCGCGTCGCCGCCGAGGCGAGCAAAGCGCGCGCGGTAGCTCTTGACGTCGCCAAAGGTGTGCTCGTCGATGATGCTCACGAGGCCATAGAGCTCCATGAGGCTGTTTTGTAGCGGTGTCGCGGTGAGCAACACCGTGGGGCGCAGGGCGATGGCCTGCTTGATGGCCTGGGCTACCTTGCTCGCGGGCTTGTACACGTTGCGCAGCCTATGGGCCTCGTCGATGACCACGAGGTCCCACGGCGTCTGTTTCACGTAGGGCTCCTTGGCGCGCACGAACTGGTAGGAGCACAGCACGATGGCGTCTTGCACGAACGGGTTCAGGTTGCCGCGCTTGACCGCCTCGTTGAAGCTCTTGGCCTCGAGGATGACGCTCGGCAAGAAGAACTTGTCTTGGAGCTCTTGCTGCCACTGCTTGCGCAAGTTGGCGGGCACGATGATCAACAGCCGCCGCCTGCGCTCGGCCCAGCCCTGTGCCAGCAACAGGCCCGCCTCGATGGTCTTACCGAGACCCACCTCATCGGCCAGGATGGCGCCCTTTGAGAACGGGTTGCGAAAGGCGAAGAGCGCGGCCTCTACCTGGTGGGGGTTG
>CAYXQW010000456.1:0-2632 GCA_964466695.1 uncultured Bdellovibrionales bacterium | reverse complement strand
GGCGCGCGAAATCGACCCGCGCATAGGGCAAGCCACGGTGTATCGCACCCTCAAGCTGCTGCAAGACTGCGGGCTCGCCGCGGCGCGACACTTCGCCGCGCGCGAGACGCTCTACGAGCTCGGCGACATCTCCCGACACCACGATCACCTCATCTGCAACGAGTGCGGCGCCATAAAAGAATTCGTGAACCAACGCATCGAGGCCCTGCAACAAGAGGTCGCCGAGGCTCATGGCTTCGTCGTGAACGCCCACCGGCTCGAGATCTACGGGCTCTGCAAAAATTGTCGCACGCGCAAGCCTTAGCCACTGGAAATAAATATAAATATTGACCGAATTATCTTAAATATGTATGAATTTAGGATAAATATGCGCGCACTTAACATAGTGCGTCGCCAAGGAGGTTATGTGACCACACCACTTCAAGCAATAGACGCGGGCTCGACAGCCTGGATGCTGGCGAGCTCGGCCCTGGTTTTACTGATGGTCCCGGGCCTGGCGCTGTTTTACGGCGGCATGGTCCGAAGGCAGAACGTCTTGACCACGATGATGATGAGCTTCGTTGCCATGGCGGTCATCGGCGTGCAGTGGGTGCTCTATGGTTACTGCCTGGCCTTCGGCCCCGGAAAGGGTTTCGTGGGCTTCGACTCGCAGCTCCTCGCGCTACACGGCATCGAGCACACGCGCCTGCTCGGCGACAAGGCGATCCCCGAGCTCGTCTTCGTCATGTTCCAGGGTAAGTTCGCGATCATCACACCCGCGCTCATCTCGGGCGCCGTGGCCGAGCGCATGCGCTTTCGCAGCTACCTGCTGTTCATCGTGCTCTGGACGACGTTCATCTACTACCCCCTGGCCCACTGGGTCTGGGCGAGCGACGGCTGGCTATTTAAGCTCGGCGTCCTCGACTTCGCCGGCGGCACGGTGGTGCACATCGCGGCCGGGTTCTCGGCGCTGGTGCTCGTCATGCTGATGGGCAAGCGCCGAGACCTCGCCGAGGGCAAGGCGATCTTGCCTAACAACCTCGTGCTCACGCTCACGGGCGCCGGGCTTTTGTGGTTCGGCTGGTTCGGCTTCAACGCAGGCTCGGCGGTGGCGGTCGAGAGCCCCGTGGCCGGCGCCATCGCTGGCCTCGCCTTCACGAACACGCAGGCCGCGGCGGCCGCCGCCGGCCTCGTCTGGATGCTGGTCGAGCGCTGGCACCACGGTAAGATGACGAGCCTCGGGCTCGCCTCGGGGCTCGTCGCCGGGCTCGTGGCGGTGACCCCGGCGGCCGGTCACATCCACCCGAGCGCGGCGCTGCTCGTCGGGGCGCTGGCCTCGGTGGCGTGCTACTTCGCGGTGCAGATGAAGGGCCGCCTCGGCTACGACGACAGCCTCGACGCCTTCGGCGTCCATGGCATAGGCGGCGTGGTCGGGGCGCTGCTCACGGGGGTCTTCTGCTTCACCCCGGTGGCCGGCGCCGTGCTCGGCAACTTCGGCCAGCTCGGAAAGCAAGCGCTCGGGGTGGCGGTCGCCATCGCCTTCGCCGTCGCAGGCACGCTCTTGATAGGCCTCCTGATAAAGGCCGTCTGCGGGCTCCGCGTGACGAACAAGGTCGAGCAAGAGGGGCTGGATATACATATTCACGGAGAGCGCGGCTATCACTTCGGATAGCCGGCAAGGAGAAGCCAAGCACCATGAAAATGATCACCGCGATTATCAGACCCGAGCGGCTCGACGACGTGGAGCACGCGCTCAAGGATGTCCTCGACGAGGGCGACAACTTTCGTCTAACGATCGACGCTGTCGAGGGCCACGGCCGCCAGGAGGGCGAGGTCGAGCTCTTCCGGGGGCAGATGTTGAAGGTGCGGCGGGTGGCCCGGGCGCGGGTCATGATCTGCGTCAACGACGACTATATGGAGAAGGTCATCAACGCGCTCGTGCGCGGCGCGCGCTCGGAGGACGGCGGGCAGGTCGGCGACGGCAAGATCTTCGTCACCGAGCTCATCGAATGCGTGCGCATCCGCACACAAGAGCGCGGCCCGGAGGCGATCTAAAGCGCGGCCCCAAAGGGCGCTCGGCAGCGCTATGCCAACCCTGCCTTTGAGAGGATGCGTTCGGCGAGCTTCTGGAACTGATCATAGCAATCTTGGACAGCCGCAGCGTGGCCACCAATGGCGCCATCGGCCGGCTTCAGCATAAACATCGGTTTTCTGGCATCCTGCGCCATCGGCATCAGGCTCTTGAAGTGTTTGATCATGGCCAGTTGGTGTTGGTCGACATCGATGGTGCCGCCGCGAGGATTCTGCTCTCCAACTGCGTCTGCATAAACCTCGGGGATCCTGTTGGCCCACTCTAGGTATGCCTGGACGGGGCGATTGTCGCGCACCGAGGGATTCAAGAGAACGTAACCGATAGGTCTCATGTTACCGCTTGGCATATCGAAGGTGGCATTATCGGAAACACGGCCCTCTCTGCGCTTGCTCCAGCCGCCGCGCCATGTTGCCAACGTTGGACCGAGGTTACGTAACCCCTGGAGGGAGAAGAGATCGGCCCCGAGAGGCAAGACGACGTAGTCGGCGGCGACCAGCGCGGCGCGGTTCATGGCGCCGACGTTCGGACCTACGTCGATGAGCGTAAGGTCGATATTTTCCG
>CAYXQW010000455.1:0-2636 GCA_964466695.1 uncultured Bdellovibrionales bacterium | reverse complement strand
CGTAACCCCCCGACGCCTGGCCCCCAAGATATCTCGCTCCTGCCGTGTTAGTCAGGCCGTGTGAACGCCCCCGTCCAAAGCGCCGCCGTTGCCGCCCCGACCTCGTCGCTGCTCGGCTTCGTCTCGTGTTTACTCGTAAGTCGCGGCCTCGGCGCGCTTCCATGCCCCGGGCACGAGCTCTCCGATCCTCTTCATTCGCCACCCCGACGCCAGCTTGCCGAGCACGTCGATGAGATACTCCCTGACCGAAAGCCCGGCGTGGCGCGCCGACTGCACCACCGTGTACGCCGCAGCCAGTCGCCTCGCCCCCGCGGCCGAGCCCGAGAACAGATAGTTCTTCCGACCTATCGCCACCTCGCGAAGCTCGCGCTCCACCCGGCCGTTGTCGATCTCGAAGCGCCCGTCACTAAAACATCGCCGCACGTACTCCCGCTGCAGGAACGCATACCGCGTCGCCGCGCCGAGCGGGCTCTTCGGCAAGAACGACTCGCGATGGGCGTCGACCCACGCGTCGAGCTCGTCGAGATGCGCCATCGATTTTTCTTGCCGCAGCGCGTGTCGCTCTGGCGGACCGAACTCTCGCTCCTTCGCCTCACGCTCGACCGCGTAGAGGCTTCGGATCAACTCCACGGGCCTTCGCCCCGCCACGTGGCCCGCGAGCAACGCCTGATAGAAGCGGCGCCGCACATGCATCATGCACCCCAGGCGCAAGTCGGGCGCGACGAGGACACGCTCGCTCCCGTCGGGGTTTTTGAGCTTGGCACCATACCCCTTGTAGTCGTCGCATTGGATGAAGCCCTCGGTCGACCACAACCACGGCGCGATGTCCTCGGCCTCCCACGTCTCGGTGAACGCGAAGGCTGCAAGCGGCGTATCCCCCACGAAGCACCACAAGTGCCCGCGTCGTTTGCCGCGAGGGTCGCCGGGGTCGAGATAGTCGAGCCGCGTGTCATCGATCCCCACCACGGGGCTGCCGAGGACCTTCGACAAGATCACCTCGGCGAGCGGCACAAGCAGCCCCGTCGCGTAATCCCAATAGCCATAGAGGGTGTTTTGCGGCACCGCGAAGCCGAGCCGACGGAGCATGTCGCGCTGGCGGTTGATGGGCAGCGCGTCGTCGCACTTGGCCTCGATGAGCTGCGCGAGCAACGAGAAGCCGGCCCGGCACTCGGAGCGGATGATGTCGCTGCGCGGCGCCGTCACGATGTCTTGCTCGCACGCCTTGCACGCAAGCTTCTCGCGGCGCTCGACGTGGACCTCGATGTGCGCCGGGATGTACTCCACCCACTCGTGCAGGGCGTGGCCGATGCAGGTCATCTCGGCGCCGCAATGAACGCACGCGCGCTCGCCCTCGGGGACCTTGATCTCGGTCACCTTGCGCACGAGGTTTGGGTCGAGCGCCGTGCGGCCTTTGTGCTTTTTGCGCGGTGCCGATGGTTTGGGCTCGCTCGGTGCATCTGGCACCGGCACCTTCGGCTCGTTCTCGCGCGCTTGTTCTTCGCTGCCGCCGAGCGCCAAGACGAGCTGACCGAGCTCCTCGCGGCTCAGCCGCTCGCTCCTGCGCCCGAAGCGCGCGCGGTCCGCCATCTTCACCCGATACAAGAGCCGCTCGTTGTCTTGTTGAAGCGAGGCGATCACGCCGAGCAACAGGTCGAGCGCCGTGCGCGTATCACCGGTCTCGTGCATGTGCAGGGTGACGAGTCGAAGCTCATCGAGTTTGCTCGACGCCGTCGTGTTGGGGATGCTCGCCTTGTGCATGAGTGGCGCTTCTCATAGCACATCCGCGTGCTTTCGTGGGGCACGAAACGTCACTTTAGGCCTTATTTTATGGGCCTTCGCGTACATTTTTGCGGTACCTCTTGCGACGGCGAAGCTCCTTGACCTCGATGCCTTCGAGGAGCAGCACGAGCTCGGCCGCGTCGACCTCGAGGTGGCGTTGACCTGCACACGCACGACGCGCCGGACGAAACGTCCCGGCCTCGAGGCGCTTGGCGACGAGGCACAAGCCATCGCGGTCGAAGAAGAGCAGTCGGATCTGATTGCGCCGCCGGCCGAGAAAGATGAACACGTGTCCCGACAACACCGAGAGGCCGAACTGGCTCTCGACGATGGCGGCCAAGCCGTCGAAGCCTTTGCGTAGGTCTACAGGCTCGTCGGCCAAGAACAGCTTGACGAAAGGTGGGATGCTCAGCATCGCGTTGCTCTCTCGATGGCCGCGACGAGCGCACCGACAAGGTCGGGGTCGATGCGTCCACGCAGGCGCAGGAGATGGCCAGAGGCGAGCTCGAGCTCGACCGAGGCGCGGGGTGGCTCAATGGTCGCGCGGCGTGATGCGAACTCGATGGGTACGAGCTTGGGTAAGGCGTGCGCCTGCGGTGGCGGCGCCACGGGCAAGCGGCGCGACCACCTCCAGAGACTCGACGGGCCGAGGTCATGTTGCTTGGCGTACGCCGTCGCGGTCATGCCGCTCTTACGCCACGCCGAGACGATGGCCGACCATTCTTCTGGCCTGCGTTCTATGCGGCGGATCCTTGTGACACGGGTTTTAGGCTCAATAGAGTTGGGTGGGTTGGTCATGCGACCGAAGTATCAGGTCGCGCCGACGCGTGGCGGGGGGCCAGGCGTCGGGGGGTTAC
>CAYXQW010000454.1:0-2644 GCA_964466695.1 uncultured Bdellovibrionales bacterium | reverse complement strand
TCCATCGTGTAGATCTCGGTGTTGCCGTCCTGCGATAGCGTGAGCGCGATGCGCTTGCCGTCTGGCGACACCGCGGCCCCGGTGTTGAGCCCGCGCCGCTCGGAGAGCACGCGCAAGACGCCGCTCGTCATGTCGCGGCGATAGAGGTCGGCGTTGCGCTTGATGTAGCTCGTAAACAGCAAGTGCCGCCCGCTCGTGTCCCACGCGGGCAGCAAGCTCAAGACGTCGGGGTCGCTCACGCGCCGCGACCTACGGCCGTCGGCGTCGCACACGAAGACGGCCTTGGCTTTGGCAGTGCCTTTGACGTACGCGATCTTCGAGGACATGATCCCCGCCTCGCCCGTGAGCAGCTCCACCATGGCATCGATGAACTGATGGACGATGTCGGGGAGGTTCTCGGGCTTGTCGCTGTAGACCTTGCTCAAAATCTCGCGACCCGCGGTCACGTCGTACAGTCGAAAGCTCACCTTCACCCCCTCCGGCGCGCGCTCGACGATGCCGCGCACGAGCCCCGAGGCGCCCACGTTCACCCAGTCTTGGAACTTGGGCTTGGCGAAGCTCTCGCTCTTCGGCGCGAGATAGCTCGCAGGCGGCACGAGCTCGAGGCTACGGACGAGATCGATCCCCGTCTGCAAGAGCTCGGTCGCGCTCTTCGCCTCTTGCTCCGGGGCGTTCTCCCCGATGCTGGTGAGATCTGGCGCGGCGATGGGGAACGGCCGAAAGTTCGGGCCACCGACCACGATGCGCAAGCGTTGGGCATGCGCCGATGGGCATACGGTCGTGAGGACGAGCAGCACCGCGAAGAGCTTGGCAAAATGAGCACGCATCATAGTTGAAACTCCACTTCCAGCCCGTCACGGACTTGATCGCGCAGCTCGCGCGGCGGCGGCGAAACCTTTCCGCACGTCTTGATAGCACGCTCCACCGCCGCGTCGAAGGCCGAAAGCCCAGACTTTCTGAGCAGCCGATGACTGGTAAAGGTGCCGCTCGCGTCGATGTAGAGCAGCACCAAAACCGAGAGGTCTCGGACCGCGCTCGGGTTTACGCCGAAGATCGCATAGTTGTCTTTCAGACAACGATAGATCTCGGTGGCGTAGAGGTTGCCCGCGACCGCGGACGCCAGGTCCTTGGCCTCGCCGTCCTTTACCCCCGACTCGTGCCCCTCGGGCACCTCGGCGGTCTTGCCGCGGAGGCGCTCCAAAGCTCGCGAGACCTGGGTCATCTCCTTGAGGCGCGACTCGGCCGAGACGCGCGTGGGCGAAGGCGGCGGGGCGGCTTCTTGCTCGCGCGGCGCGGGGCGCGTCGAGACGGGCTCGGGCGCGAGCGCCGGAGCCGACTCGAGCCGCGGCAGATAGTCCTTCGGCCGCTCCTTCCCGAGACGGACGAGCTTGGTGACCAACACCGCCTCGAGCGGCTTATGCGAGGTGCGCCGGCGCTGTCCGAGGCCCACGAGCACGGCCAGGATGACGACGTGGATTATCGCCGAGAAGAGAATGACGCGCGTAAGGCCGCGAGGGCTTGCTTCGTTGAGCATCGGTCTCTCACGGCGCGGTCGCGACCGGGTCGGTGACCATGCCGAGGTTCTCCACGCCCGCGTCCTTCATGATGGCCATCACGTCGACCACGAAGCCGTAAGGGAGACTCCGGTCGGCGTGCAGATAGACCTGCTTGTCGGCCTTGAGCTTGATGTTGTGCGAGAGCTTCTGCTTGAGCTCGGCGTACGGGATCTCGGTATCTCCGAGATAGACCTTCTTGTCGCGCGTGATCGTGAGCACGGCGCGCTTGGCCTCGACGTCGAGCGCGGGGGCGCGGGTCTTCGGCAGATCCACCGAGACGCCCTGAGAGATGAGCGGGGCCGTCACCATGAAGATGATGAGCAAGACGAGCATCACGTCCACCATCGGCGTGACGTTGATCTCCGACATCGATCGGCCTGGACCTTGCACCGAACCTGCCATGGCGTTCTTTGACCCCCGTTAAAAGAAGTGCCGCTTGACGATGTTTAGGAAGTCGGATGAGAAGTTGTGCATCTCGGTGTCGAGCACGCGGATCTTGGAGAGGAAGTAGTTGTAGGCGATGACGGCCGGGATGGCCGCGAACAAGCCGAACGCCGTGGCCACGAGCGCCCCGCCGATGCCCGGCGCCACCGTGGCCAGGCTGGCGTTGCCAGAGGCGCCGATCTGTTGGAACGAGCTCATGATGCCCACCACCGTACCGAAGAGGCCGATGAAGGGCGAGGTCGAGCCGGTGGTGGCGAGGAACGGGACCAGGGCCTCGAGGCTCGTCAGCTCGGCGGCCGCGGCGCGGCGCATCGAGCGCTCGATGTTCTCGAGGCCGCCGATCTCGGTCTCGTCGCCGTCTTTCTCGCCGCGCTCTATCTTCTTGATCTTGGCGAGCTCGATGTAGCCCGCGCGAAACACCTGCGACACCGGGCTCTGCGTCAACGTCTCCGAGCGCTGATAGATAGTATCGAGGCGCTTCGAGCCCCAGAAGGCGTCGAGGAACGTCTCGCTCTCGCGATAGGCGCGCCGCACGCTGCGCGCCTTGAAGAAGATGACAGCCCAGCTCACCACCGAAAAACCGCATCTGAATACGGCCATTCAATGGTTCAGACCCAACGGTATCCTGGCATTCCTGCCATTGC
>CAYXQW010000453.1:0-2661 GCA_964466695.1 uncultured Bdellovibrionales bacterium | reverse complement strand
GAACGCTGCGCTCGCATTGCTTGGCGTGGCTCCGGTATCTGTTAACGCGTCACAGGTTGGTCAGGCTTATTTCATTAAAGAAACTGCTGAAGATTCTGCGGAAGTATGGGTATACGCTCCCCTGCGCAATACTGCGTTTAACTTCATTCTGAGTTGCCCCGGGCCATATACTACCACAACCTCAGAGGAAGAAGAGGTAACGACTACTTCAGAAGAAATGGTTGCCACGACAACTGAGGAGCAGACCTTGACCACAACTGAACCTGAAGCAGTGACAACCACTTCAGAGGAACAAGTGCTTACTACCACAGGCGAACCATGTTTGCTTGACGTTGAAGTCCTTTACCCACCTCAGCCTGAAGTAACGACCACAACCGAAGAGCCAGTCACAACTACGACAGAGGAACCCGTAACGACAACAACCTCAGCGGAGGAGGTCGTTACCACTACATCAGGGGAACCTGTTACCACTACTACGACCGAAGAGCCTGTGACTACGACGACAACCGAGTACGTCCCTGACGCGTTTATATTCGAGATTGATGTTGATGCAGAAACGATTGCTCTTCCGTTGCTTGCCGTTGATGACGATGGGAACGCAGCAACCCATAATTTTAATGTTTACTGGGACTGGGAAAACCATCCAGAAACTTCTGAACTTGTAGTGAGTGCATCGGCAAGCCATACTTATACTACACCCGGTCTTTATGTTGTTGTTGTAGAGGGGGTCTGCCAGACATTTGCAACAAGGTCTAAAACAGGTTCAACAACTCATCCAATAGCTCAAAAAATTACGAGAGTTCTAAGATGGGGAACAGTGGCTGACTTTAAGTTATTGAATTTTTATGGTTGTATAAATCTTACTGAACTTCCTCATGACGTTACTGAAGAACCTTATGTTGGCTCTGATGGGACAATAACTGGGGCTGCAAACATTAACACGTTTGAAAACTTTTTATATAGTTGTATAAATTACAAACATAAAGCTAACGGGTTTATGTTCGTAGAATGCCCAAGCGTTATTACATTTAAATACACGTTTGGTTCATCTGGAATAACAGATGTAGATGACTTTATTTTTGAACAAAATGAATTAGTACAGTCATTTTATGGTACATTTTCGTTCTGTAGTGGTTTGGACATTGAAATTCCTGCTGCTTTATTTTCGACAAATAGTGCTGTTATACGTTTTGACTTCACGTTTGCAAATTCAGCGGTTAAAGGTATCGTTCCAGATACGCTGTTTGCTTGGTGCCCAGAGGTAAAATATTTCATAAGAACCTTTAGATCAACTCTTATTACAGGTCTTCTATCGGATCATCTATTTTGGGGAAATAGTAAAGTTGAAAGTTTCGAGGGTACTTTTCATAATTGCCTTTATCTTGGGTCGAGTGCTATATATCCAACTGTATACACAAATAATTTGTTTGTTAAAAATACGGCTGTCATAAGCTTCCAAGAGACGTTCCACATTTGCCAATCTATTAATAATCAATTACCAGCGGATTTATTCAAAGAGAATACGAAAGCCGAGAACTTTGGGTATACGTTTGGGAACAATTATTTAGTTTATGGAGATATTCCAGCAACATTATTCTCAAGGTGTCCAAAAGCAAAATACTTTAATGGAACATTCTCTATTGGGGGTAGTGTAAAATATGCATTAGGTAGCGGTGGAACAGGGACTATTCCTGTTGATCTTTTCGCATCAAACCCTGATGCCGAGACATTTGAACTGACGTTTAGGTGGCAGGGATCATTGCTTAAAGTTCCAAACGGGCTTTTTAGGAATAATTTAAAGGCTACGAATTTTAATGGGACATTTGTTAGTTGTCCAAACCTTAAAGTTGGCGATTCGCCATACACTGAATCATACCCGTTTAGTGCTATAGACCCATTGATCCTAGGGGATACAGAAGCTACCGCAGCATTAAGGAGATTTACGGGGAAAGTAATGATATTTACAGGTACATTTGGGCTACCAGCTTGGCAGGGAGCAGCAAATACCAGATTCGCTCCTGAACTTTGGGACCCTGCAAAATATGATTATATATCTGCTACGTATGCTGCGTGTTTTATCTGGAGTAGTGGTTATAACCCGTATACGAACTATGCGTCTATCCCAAGCGGTTGGAAATAAATTATGATATGGCTGACTTAACGATAAGGATAAATTCAGGAACGACCCCGATCATCGTAGAACTTGGTGAGTATATCGGGTCGGTTTGGGTCCCAAGACCGGGGAACCACTGGGAATTTTATTCTCTTGATACCTATACCGTCAATGACCTTGTCCCGGGGCTTGTTATACTTAGAGCATGGGAACGGGATAACCCCCTCTGCTTTGTTCAATTTGTTGTCATACTTTACGATGAGAATACAACGACTACCTCTGAAGAGCCAGCGATAACCACGACAAGCTCTGAGATTCCAATCGTGACAACCACCTCTGAAGAGCCATCAGTAACAACAACGTCAAGCGAAGAGCCAGCGATAACGACCACATCCTCTGAAGAGGAAATTACAACAACAACTTCTGTATAAATGAGGAGGGAAATAAGATGAGTAACTGTAATAGCAATCCGACCAGCGGATGTACTGAAAACCTGCTGGCCATTCAACTCAAGATTAAAAAGAATGAGGTGGATCCCCTCTTCATTG
>CAYXQW010000452.1:0-2665 GCA_964466695.1 uncultured Bdellovibrionales bacterium | reverse complement strand
CGGGCGACGCCGTGCTCCAGTGGACGACCGAGCGCTCACCTGCGGGCGAGCGACGCTTGCTCGTCTTGCTGCGCTACCTCGCAGATAACGCCGTCACGGTGAGGGTGCACACCCAGATGCCGCGCGGCGAGGACGGT
Organism: uncultured Bdellovibrionales bacterium; assembly: GCA_964466695.1. GTDB lineage: Bacteria > Myxococcota > XYA12-FULL-58-9 > XYA12-FULL-58-9 > JAFGEK01 > CAYXQW01. The sequence goes on along the minus strand of CAYXQW010000452.1, from coordinate 2,528 downwards.
GTCTTGCGGCTCGTGCACCCTCTGGACGCGGTCTTGCGCGAGGGCTTCGTCGCCGTCGAGGGCCGCGCCGGCATGGAGATCCGCGTGACCTCCCACGACGGCGCGACCGAGATCGGCACGCGCGAGCTGCCCCAAGAGCTCATCGCGATGTCGCAGCGGCCGCTGCTCTTTGGTTACCGTTACGAAGAGACGCCGAAGCTCGCCATAAAGACCAAACGCAACGCCGAGGTGACGCTCACCGAGGCGGTCGTCGACGAGCTCGAGGCGACCACCGTGGTCACCGAGCCCGGGCTCGAGCTCACGAAGCTACGACTCCATGTCCGCAACAACGCGCGCCAGTACCTCTCCATGACGCTGCCCGAGGGGGCCGTCTTGACCCACGCCTTGCTGGACGGGACGGCGTTTCATCCCGCCGTCTCGCGACCAAAAGACGCGCGGGAGGTGCTCCTCGTCCCCCTGCGCCAGTCGGAGCGCATAAGCGGTGACGCCTCGCGCTACCACATCGTACGCCCGGGAGAGACGCTCCTCGGCCTCGCTTTGCGCTACTACAACAAGGTGGAGCGCGCGCGCGACATCGTCGCGCACAACCCCGAGCTCAACGAGCAGGGCGAGCTGATGGTAGATCAGCGGCTCGTGATCCCGCGCCAGAAGCGCGGCACCACCGTCGAGGAGAGCAGCTTCACGATAGAGCTCGCCTACAAGCTCGAGCGCCGGCCGCTCGGCCTCTTCGGTCGCCAGGCCACCGCGCTGCCCGCCCTCGATCTGCCCGTCATGGATATGTCGTGGCACTACTTCTTCCCCGAGATCTACACACCCCTCTCCTTCCACACCAACCTCAAGCGACACAACGCGCTGCGCTACGGCATCATCGAAAGATTCGGGCAATTTTTGAGCGTGGCCTTCTCGGGCCGACGCGCGTGGGCGGGCCAACCCCAGGGCAAGTACGCGAACATCCTGCGCTCACGCAAGGCCATCTTCCAGGCCGAGCAAAAGACCCGCACCGCCGAGGCCTTGGCCTCGTTTCCGCTCGTGGGCGAGCGCTACCGCTTCAGCCGCGTCCTGCTCGGCGCGAGCCAGGCGGTGATCGGCTTCACCTACATGCGACACAGCCTGGCGTGGCCGCTGCGGCTTTTGGCCTTCGTCATGTTCCTCGCCGGCTTCTTCTTGATCCTCCGTCGCGCCGAAGACCGCGGGCGCGTCGCGCGGCGAGACTTGCTGTGGCTCGGGCTCGTGACGGCGCTGTGGCTCTTCGTCGCGCATCATGTCGAGGGGGTGCATCGGGCCATGCTCTTCGGCGCCAACACCGGCATGTTGGCGCTCGCGCTTTTGCGCCTCGTGCGTGAACACTGGCGCGGCTGTTCGGCCTCGTGGTGTTGCTGGGCTTCTTCGCGCTGTTTCCCATGCTGATAGGGCTCGGCTCGTTCGCGGTCTTGATGTTTTTGCACGCACGGCGCTTGCGCCGCCTGCTCACCGGGGCCTCGGTCACGACCGCCCTCGTCTTGCTCCTGGCTTCTCCTTCGCTCGAGGCGCGCGAGGTCACCCTACCCCTCTCCACCTGGACCGAGGCTCGCGAGGAGCTCACCGAGCTTACGCGCACGAGCGCGGCGCGCGCGCGCGACGCGATCATCGGCGAGACGACGTACCGCGGCCACGCCGACGCCGCGGGGCTCCACCTGCACCTCGTCATGCGCGCGCACCTCGGCACCGGGGCTCACGAGCGTAAGCTCCCCATCATCGGGCAGGGGGCCATCTTGCTCGCGGCCACGAGCGCGGGTCGCCCCTTGGCCCTCTCCCGCGATGGGCAAGGCTGGCGCTGGGTCACCCGCGAGCAAGGCATGGTGACCGTCGAGGCCGATATCCTGGTGCCCCCCTCGGGGCCGCGCGGCTCGCTCGAATACCGCTTCGGGGTGCCCAAGAGCCCCGCCACCGAGCTCACCTGCCTCTTTACGGGCGCGAAGCTCTCACCGCGAGTGACCGAGGCGGTCACCAATGAGCTTCGTGCCACCTCCTCGGGCACGGAGCTCTTTGCGGTGCTCGGGCCCGTAAGCGAGATCCACGTCGTCGGCTTCCACGAGCTCGAGAGCCCGGCGGACGATCGCGAGGCGAAGCTCTACGCCGAGACGCAGAACCTCTTCTCTCTCGGCGATGACCGCATCGAGCTGTTCGCGGTCGTCCGCCTCAACATCCTCTACGCGCCGCACAAGCGCTTCCGCGTGCAGCTCCCGGCCGGCTACGAGCTCGTGAAGGCCGACGGCGAGGGCGCCTTCCAGTACACGGTCGAGCAAAAAGACGGCGCGCGGATCCTCACCGGCGAGACCGCTTACGGGATAAGGCAGAGCTATGAGATCTCCTTACGCCTCGAGCGGCTCTTCGCCAAAGACGAGGTGAGCGTCCCGCTCGCGCTGCCCAAGCTGCTCGGGGTCGAGCGCGACAGCGGGTTTATCGCCATCGAGGTGCCGGGCAAGCTCTCGATCGAGCGCGTCAAAGGAGAGCTCTTGCGCCCGATCGACATCCGCGAGCTCCCCATA
>CAYXQW010000451.1:0-2687 GCA_964466695.1 uncultured Bdellovibrionales bacterium | reverse complement strand
CCGCCCTGAAGGCCGAGCGCGCGCGCCTCCGTGAGACCATCGCCGCCTTGCCCATCACCGAGGAGGTGCTCGCAAGCCAGGCCAACTTCCTGCTCGCGCGCTTCGCCGACGGGCCGGGCGTGGTCGCGGCCTGTCGCGCGGCGGGGGTCATCGTGCGCGATCGCGGCGGCGAGCTTGGGCTCAAAGGCTGCGTGCGCATCTCCATCGGCACACCCGACGAGAACAACAGCCTCCTCGCCGCGCTGCAAAAATACGGGAGCTGAAGATGGGCCAGCGCAAGATCCTCTTCGTCGATCGCGACGGCACCCTCATCGCCGAGCCCGCAGACGAGCAGATAGACTCGCTCGCAAAGCTCGAGCTCGTCCCCGGCGTGATCTCGGCCCTGACCGAGCTTGGCCGCGCCGGCTACAGCTTCGTCATCGTCACAAACCAAGACGGCCTCGGCACAAAGAGCTATCCGCGCGCGACGTATGACCTCGTACAAAACAAGATGCTCTCGCTCTTCGCCTCGCAGGGCATCACCTTCGAGGACGTGCTCGTCTGCCCCCACCGCCCCGCCGACAACTGCCTCTGCCGCAAGCCGCACCTCGCGCTCGTGCGACCCTACCTCGCGAGCGGCGAGCTCGACCTCGCGCGCAGCGCCGTCGTCGGCGATCGGCAGACCGACCTCGAGCTCGCCGCGAACATGGGGCTCTTGGGCTTTCGTCTCGAGGGCCCGAGCTTCTCCGAAGGCCTCTCTTGGCCGAAGATCGCACGCGAGCTCATGAGCCGCCCACGCCGCGGCAAGTGCCGACGCAAGACCTCCGAGACCGAGATCGAGGTCAGCGTAGACCTCGACAGCCGCGCCCGCGCACACATCAGCACCGGCATCGGCTTCTTCGATCACATGCTCGGCGAGCTCGCGAGGCACGCCGGCATCGAGGTGCGCATCGCCGCGCTCGGTGATCTCCACATCGACGAGCACCACACCGTCGAGGACGTGGCGCTCGCGCTCGGCGCCGCGCTCCGCGAGGCGATCGGCGACAAGGTCGGCCTCGGCCGCTACGGCTTCGTGCTGCCGATGGATGAGAGCCTGGCGCAAGCGGCCATCGACCTCAGCGGGCGTCCCTACTTCGTTCAAGACGGGGCGCTGCCAAGAGAGATGGTGGGCGAGCTCTCGACCGAGATGGTCGCGCACTTCTTCCAGAGCCTCGCTACGAGCCTCGGCGCCACGCTGCACCTCACCGTAAAAGGTGACAACACCCACCACATGATCGAGGCCATGTTCAAGGCCGTAGGCCGCGCCCTGCGCCCCGCCCTGGCAAAGAGCGACGAAGGCCTGCCCTCGACCAAAGGAGTCTTATGATCGCCATCATCCACACGGGCGGCGCGAACCTCGCCTCGGTCAAGAACGCCCTCACGCGGCTCGGCGCCGACGCCGAGCTCACCGATGATCCTGCGCGCATCCGCGCCGCGACCCACGTCATCCTGCCCGGGGTGGGCGCCGCGCGCGACGCCATGGCCAAGCTCCGCGCTGCGCGCCTCGTGGAGGTGATCCAAAACCTCACCCAGCCGGTCTTGGGCATCTGCCTCGGCATGCAGCTCTTCTTTACGCATTCGCGCGAGGGCGACGTGCCGTGCCTCGGGCTCTTGCAAGGCACGGTCGAGGCGATCGAGCCCGACGTCGCGAACGGCGTCACCGTGCCGCATATGGGCTGGAACGCGCTCACTCCGTGCGGCGAGGAGACGGCGCTCTTTACGGGCACCTTGGGGCAGTACTTCTACTTCGTCCACTCCTACAAGGCGCCCACGGGCTCCTTCGTGCGCGCCACCACCGAGCACGGCGGCGCCATCGTCGCGGCCTTGGCGCACCAAAACTTCTTCGGCGTCCAATTCCACCCCGAGCGCTCCGGCGAAAACGGCGCGCGCTTGCTCGAACGGTTCGTACAACTATGAAGATCTATCCGGCCATCGACCTTGCGGGCGGCAAGTGCGTCCGCCTCGAGCAAGGGCGCTTCGACCGCTGCACCGTCTACGGCGACGACCCCCTCGCCATGGCGGCCACCTTCGCCGCGCAGGGCGCCACGGCCTTGCACGTCGTAGACCTCGACGGCGCCCGCGATCCGGCGCTGCGGCAGACCGAGCTCATCGCGCGCCTCGTGAGGGCCGTCTCGATCCCGGTGCAGACCGGCGGCGGTATAAGGAGCATCGCGGACGTCGAGGGCCTGCTCGAAGCCGGCGTCGCGCGCGTCATCATCGGCAGCCTCACCGTGCGCGAGCCACGCCTCTCGATAGAGATCCTCGAGCGCTTCGACCCTACGAAGATCATCTTCGCGCTCGACGTCCATCTCGACGAGCGCGGCGTCTTCAAGGTCGCACAGGGCGCCTGGGCGCAAGGCTCGAAGCTCACGCTCGACGACGCCCTCGCGCGCTACTTGCCCCACGGCCTAAAGACGGTGCTCTGCACCGACATCAGCCGCGACGGCATGTTGGTCGGGCCAAGTTACGAACTCTACCGCACCATGCGCGCGCGCTACCCCAAGCTCGAGCTTCTCGCCTCGGGCGGCGTCGGCACGCTCGACGACCTTCGCGCGCTCGCGGCCATGGGAGCGGACGGAGCCATCGTCGGCAAGGCGCTCTACGCCGGCCGCTTCACTTTGCAGGAGGCGCTCGCATGCTAGCTCGGCGCATCATCCCGTGCCTCGACG
>CAYXQW010000450.1:1610-2689 GCA_964466695.1 uncultured Bdellovibrionales bacterium | reverse complement strand
GACGCTGACGCCGCCCCCGCTGTCCGTGGGGCTCGCCACGTAGAGCGCGTCGGCCCGGTCTTCGTTTTGCGGACCTGCGAGATAGGCGAGCTGCGCGCTGTCCGGCGACCAGGCGAAGCGGCCGGCAAACAGGGGAACATCGACGTCTTTGTCGCTCACGTACTTGACCGTGTTGGAGATGATCGTGGTCCCGCCGCCGCCTGGGGCGACCGTGCGCAAAGACCAAGTCCCGACATTTCCCTCGGCAGGGGTAAGATACGCCACGCGCGCGCCGTCGGGCGACCAGGCGAGCTCGTCTATCTGCACGTCCGCCAGCAAATCCTCGCCGCTCACCACGCTGGCCGCGCTCTCGCCGGCGCGCGCGGTCCACAAGCGATGCGTATGTGCATCGTCGTCATAAACCCTGGCGGCGAGCCACGCCCCCGTGGGGGACCACGCGAAGGCGTCCACATCACCCGTGATGTCTACGGGGATCGCCGCGCCGCCGCCTGCGGGGTAGAGCTCGAGCGAGGTGACCTCGTCCTCCGTTGCTCGGCCCAACGAGGCGAGGTACGCGCCGGTTTTGGGCTCCCACTGGGGGAGCTGTGACGAAAAATCATCGTCTAAATCATCGGCTGAGACGCGGACGTAACCATATCTAGCATCCGCCTGAACGAGCGCCGTCGTTACATATAAAGTCGATGACGCCCCGTATGTTATCCAGAGCGCGATGCGCGGCTCGGGCCCGCGATCCGGCGACCAGGCAAAGGCGTTGGGGTAGCTTGTGGTGTTCGCGCTGGGATCGATCTTCCAGGCGGAAGTGCCGTCGGCCCGCGAGACATAGAGCTCCTGATGATATGAGGTATTGTAATAGCGCGAGTTGCTCCTGTAGGCGAGGTAGGTGCCGTCCGCCGACCAGGCCACGCCCGAGAAGCGGAGATTGGCGTGACTGCTAGCCAGATTATCCAACCGAATGCGCCCGGAGCCGTCGGGGAAGACCACGTAGAGCTCATAGCCGATTTCGTCTGTGAGATCGGCGACGAAGGCCAGGCGCGAGCCGTCGGGCGAAACGTCGGGCTGTGAGGCGCCACCCGCGACTG
>CAYXQW010000450.1:0-1600 GCA_964466695.1 uncultured Bdellovibrionales bacterium | reverse complement strand
ACCAGAAAGCTTCGGGGATGACGCCCGAGTTACCTGCCCCAACCGGGCCCGAGACGCGGACGGGGCGCCGGCTCGAGCGCAAGCTCGCGACGTAGAGCCCGGGCGGCTCGCCTTCGCTCTCGATCGCGGTGAAGGCGACCCACTTCTTGTCGGGGGAGACCGAAAGCGTCGAGTCTAAGGTGCCGCTGGCGTCGGGCGTCGCCATGAGCTTGGTAAACCCGCTGCCGTCCTCGTTGACCCTGTAGAGGGCGCGGCTATTTGGCAGCTCCATAGGCACGAGGAACACGAGCCCCGTAAGCCCCGGCGCCTCGGTCGTGCAGAAGACCTGGCTCTCGCTCGGGTCGTATTCATCCGCGTCGAGCACGCCGTTTTGGTTTTCGTCGATCCCGATCGCCATGCGCACGCCGCCGAAGGGGCAGAGCTCGTTCGGGAGGACGGGCTCGCTCAACATGAGGCCGTTCTCGCCGTAGGCGCCGGTGACACCGAGGGTCCCTTGGCACACGGCGAAGCTCTCCGTTACCTCCTCGGCGTCGAGCGTGTCGTTGCGGTTTTTATCGAGGCCGGTCGCGACCATGCTGCCGCCGAGCGGGCACTCGGCTTCGCTCGCCGCGGTGACGAGCACGAGGCTAATGTAGCCGTCGCGTCCGGAGCCGCCGCCGCCGCACGCGGCAAACAGGAGCAAAAACCAGAGGGAACGCGAAAGATCATATTTCAGCATAATGGGAGACTCCGTATCTCAGAACTAAAGACACACTTTGCGCTCGCGGGCGCGCGGTCGTCAAGGAGACCTGTGCGCGCCTTGCGCCATCTCGCCGAATGAGCTTTAGATTCGCGCCGTATCTCGCGGTTCGGAGGATAGCTCGTGCAACTACAGCCCGATTTCGCCACCTTCGCCAAGCTCTGCCGTCCAGGTCGCGCCGTGCCGGTGCGGGTGGAGATCGACGCCGACACCGAGACCCCCGTCTCGGCCTTCTTGAAGCTCGGTCGCGCGCAGCCGCGAGCTTTCCTCCTCGAGTCGGTGGAGGGCGGCGAGCGCGCCGGGCGGTTCTCGTTCTTGGGCGCGCGGCCGCGCGGGGTCTTCCGTTGGAGCCTGGGAGGTCGCAAAGATCCCCTGGCGCACATCCGCCGCTCGCTTTCGTCCTACAAGGCCGTGCGCATCCCCGGCACGCCGCCCTTTTGCGGCGGCGAGGTCGGCTATCTCTCCTACGACACGGTCAAGCTCTTCGAGCCGCGCGTGAAGATATGCAAGCCCGACGAGCTCGGCTTCCCCGATGTCTTGCTCATGGACTTCGACACGGTGGTGGCCTTCGACAACGTCCGTCACTCGCTGCACGTGATGTCGGAGGCTAGGTGCGACCCGGGAGACAGCCCGCGCGCGCTCTACGACGCTGCCACGCGCCGCATCGCGCGGGTGCTCGCCACCTTGCGCCGTCCGCTCGCGGAGGGTCGGCGCGAGCGGCGCATAAAGCCTTCGAAGCTCGTGCCGCGCGTCGATCGCGCTACATACGAGGCGATGGTGCGGCGCGCGCGGCAGCTCATCAAGGCTGGGGATTGCCAGCAGATCGTGGTGGCGCAGCGCTTCGACGCCACGGTGGACCTC
>CAYXQW010000449.1:0-2696 GCA_964466695.1 uncultured Bdellovibrionales bacterium | reverse complement strand
ACAGTACGTCCGTGGGAGGTACGCTGACAGGGTTTCACGGTGACATACTTATAGTAGACGACCCGCTGAACCCGACACAGGCTGCTTCGGACGTAGAGCTGGCAAACGCTAATCGCTGGATTGAGCAAACGCTCTCTACACGTAAGACGGATAAGGCGATCACACCAACATTGCTGATTATGCAGCGTCTCCATCAGGATGACCCTTCGGGGCACATTCTTGCAAAAGAGAAAACGAACATTCGCCATATCTGCCTTCCCGGGGAGATTCGGAATTTCCGTGAGAAACTTTCTCCTCCAGAGCTTGCTCATTTCTACAAAGATGACTTGATGGACCCAAAACGTGTAACGTGGGACGTGTTGAGGGATATGGAAGCGGACCTGGGACAATACGGGTATGCAGGACAGATTGGACAGGATCCCACTCCTCCTGGAGGAGGTATGTTCAAGGTAGACCATTTCCAAATTATCAACCAAATGCCTCATTACAAAGAGATTATCCACACGGTTCGTTATTGGGACAAAGCAGGTACAGAAGGGGATGGTGCATATACGGTAGGTGTACGGATGAGCCAGCTGACAGGGAACCGTTGGGTGGTGGAAGATGTGAAGCGGGGACGTTGGGGGACACACGAGCGGGAGAAAATCATACAGGAGACAGCCGCCGCAGACGGCACCCGTGTAGAGATATGGATTGAGCAAGAACCAGGCTCTGGAGGCAAAGAAAGTGCAGAAGGAACCATTCGCAACTTAGCAGGATACGTTGTACGTGCGGAGAAGCCAACGGGAGACAAGGCCTTCCGGGCAGACCCGTACAGCGTCCAAGTGAACAACGGAGCATTTATGATAATGAATGCAATGTGGAATAAGGAGTACATAGAAGAGCATCGTTTCTTCCCGTTCTCCACTTACAAAGATCAGGTGGATGCGAGTAGCGGCGCTTTCAACCATCTTGTTGGTAAAAAAATTGTTCGTCGTATAACTTAATTAACCATATTATGAGACTACAGATTGACACAACACAGAAAACGATCAAGGTAGAGGGCAAGGTAAACTTGCTGGACCTTGTAGAAACACTCGAACGGATGTTGCCGGACGGTGTTTGGAAGACATTTTCGCTGGAAACAGACGTACAGATTATTTGGAGTGAACCAATTAAACTCGTCCCATCGTGGCCATATTATCCTTGGTGGACACCAGTGATGTATTATCGCACCGTAACAGACAGTCCAACCGTAACATCTCCTGCGTATACGCTTACGACAGATGGCGAAGAGGGGCTGTGGACGCTGACAGAGGGAACGTATAACATTGAAATATAAAAGAAGATGGGAACAAAAGAAAGGTTTAAACGGTTTTTGAGGGGAGCAGGTGGTGTACCTGAACTCATATCAAGTGTAAATGAGGATTTGGATCAGGTAACTCCTGAAACGGGGCTTACATTCGATGGAGGAGTGGATTTATCCAAATACCACACGATTTACAACTACCTGACGGCGGACGATTCTTCACTTGAGGTCTACGTCAAAGAAACCCCTGCACCGATTGCTGGAGGGTATGCTGAGGTCACACTTGTAGGAGATGGAGCAGTAACACCAACATTTGACTCGGGGATGACTGCTATGCCTGATAGTGATACGTACGATCCGACGTTGAACACGATAAACAAGGTAGGGGTGTATTATGATGGAGTAACGGTATTTTACACCATTACCGTAATAAGTTAAGCGAAATGAAAGGATTCTTCTTCGATAAATATCTTATTCCACATAAGGGTGGTAGTTCGTGTAGTACATACTGGAAGACGCATTTTGCCGCCCTGCAAACAACTCTTGACGGCCAATCAGATTTGAACTTTTGGGCAAAGAGCAGAAGCGGTAATTACTTTGTTGATGAGTATGGTCATAATGCTCAAATTAAGACTCCCGCCATACTTTGTTCCGGAACAAACAGCTATTTCAGGATAGCGTCAAATATCATTGGGATTACGGGTGGTGCGACATGGGATGTCACATTTAAATTTCGCTTAGATGATATATCAAGGCGTGATCCTATATTTTTTAACGGAGGTAATGCAAATGCAGCAAAGGGTTTGACCTTAATGCCATACAACGGCAATCTTGTCATCTATTCATCAGATGGCACAAACGAATATCGTACAATTACAATAAATTGTGGATTCCAAAACAATGTTGATTATACGCTGCGTTTTCAGTGGGATGGTCAAACAGATGGCACGGTAACCGTAACGGTTAATGGCACTGCCTATACAAGTACAAATATAAGGGGTTGGGCCGATGCTCCGGGGGCTCATGATACTGATTTTGGCAGTTATGCGGGAGTTTATCGCTTTAAGGGCATCTTCCGTTCTGTTATTGGGACGTTGGGGGGGGTTGTTCTTAATTTTATTCCGAATGGATATTTGGCAACCAATAAAGAATATGATACATCTGTTGCAGGAAGAGTATTAGAATTTGTAAGATATGCTGGATGTTCACAATGTTGGGAAGGAGTAGATACATATTATCTTGACTATGGTTTTTCATGGCAGCAAACCGTAACTGGTAGCTATCTTTTCCCCGTTCAAAATACAGTAGATGGCGACTATGTTAATATGAATGCCTTAATAAGCGGGGGAACAACAACAATCAGCCAACACGACGGATCGCTTACTAAGCATAATCTTGCGCCAAGTTA
>CAYXQW010000448.1:0-2704 GCA_964466695.1 uncultured Bdellovibrionales bacterium | reverse complement strand
GGTGATGGACATGTCGCGGAACAACACGCCGGCGATCCCGGGCACGAACAAAACTGGGAAGAACACCGCGACCGTCGTGAGCGTCGAGCCCGTGACCGCGAGCCCCACCTTCTGCGCGCCCTCGATGGCGGCCTCGAAGATGGGCTTGCCGGTGCTGCGCAGCCTGAAGATGTTCTCGAGGACGACGATGGCGTTGTCGACCAACATGCCGATCGAGAGCGCGAGCCCGGCCATGGAGATGACGTTCAAGGTCATCTCGGTGAGGTACATGACCCCGAAGGTGGCGATAAGCGAGACGGGGATGGTGCTCGCGACGATGAGCGAGGTGCGGATGCTGCGCGGAAAGAACAGCAAGACGAAGAAGGTGATGATAATGCCGGCGAGCCCCGTGGTGGAGAGGTTGCCGATGGCCTGGTGAATGAAGTCGGCGCTGTTGAAGACGGTCTTGAACTCGAGCTCGGCGCCGATCGCACGCTTGATCTCGGGCAAGGCCTGCATCACCGCGTCGGCGGCCCGGACGGTGTTCGCCCCCGACTGCTTGCGCACCATGACCCAGACGCCGGGCGTGCTGTCGATCTCGAGGATGCGACTCGACTCGTGGAAGGTGTCGACGATCTTGGCGACCTCGCGCAGGAGCACGGGCACCGGACCCGCGTAGCTCTGCCGCATGCCCACCACGACCTCGCCGAGCTCTTTGAGGTCGCGGTACTTGCCGCCCGCCTGGATAGTGAAGTTGAGCGCGCCTTGCTCGATGGAACCGCCCGGCATCTGCGTGTTGTCGCGGTAGATGGCCCCGGCTATCTGCGAGGGATCGAGCTTGAAGGCGGTCATGCTCGCGGGATCGAGCACCACCTGGATCTCGCGCTCGAGCCCGCCCGCCACCTCGGCCGCGGCGATGCCGGGGAGACGCTCGAGGCGTGGCTGCACCTCCTCCTCGGTGATGCGCCGAAGCTCATCGAGCGGATATGGCCCGGTGACCGCCATGCCCACCACGGGCTGGAGCGAGGGGTCGAAGGCGAAGATCATGGGCTCCTGGGCGTCCGCAGGGAGCATCCCCTTGTACATGTCGATGGCCCGCCGGACATCGGTCTCGGCCACGTCCATGTCCTTCGCCCAATCGAAGTTGACCTGCACCACGGAGGCGCCCTCTTTGGAGGTAGACTCGATCTCCTCGGCGTCCTTGACCGAGGCGACCGCCCCCTCGATGGGCCGGGTGACGAGGGTCTCGATGTCTTGCGGGCTCGCCCCCTCGTAGGTGGTGATGATCACGACCGACGGGAACGAGATGTCGGGGAAGAGATCCAGCCGGAGCTGGCTCAAGCCGAAGAAGCCGAAGCTCACGACGATCATGTAGATCATCGTGAAGGCGACACCACGACGTACGGATACGGAGTAGAGGCTCACGGCTTTGCTTCTTCCTCGATCTTCACACGTTGTCCGTCTTTGAGCGCGTGGTGCCCGCGCACCACGATGAGCTCGCCCTCGGCGAGGCCCTCTTGTACCTCCCAAAGCGAGCCCTGCCTAAAACCGAGGCGTACGCGGCGCTCCTTGGCGACCCCGTCTTCGACCACGAAGGCGCGGCGCAGCTCGCTCGCGTCCTTGCGCTGCTCCTCGAGCAGGTAGTTGTCGAGGAGCAAGGCCGCCTCGGGGGCGCTTATCACCCCGGGCTTATCCGCGACCACGAGGCGCACGCGGCCGAACATGCCGGGCTTGAACAGGAAGCGGCCGGTGGCCTGGTCCTTGGGATTTTCGAGGGTGACCTCCACCGTGTTGGTGCGGGTGCCGGGGTCGAGGAAGGGCATGATCGTGGTCACCGTGCCCGGGAACTTCTGACCGGGATAGGCGTCGAGCTCGAGCGTCGCCGCCTGCCCGAGCTTCACCTTGGCCACGTCCGCCTCGATGAGGGCGAGGCGCGCCTTGAGCTTGTCGATTTGCAAGATGCGGCAGAGCGGGATCTGCGGCACGGCCATGTCGCCCTTCTGCAGCATCTTGCCCGCGATGACCCCGGAGATCGGGGCCGTGACGTTGGCGTTGCCCGCCGTGATGGCGAGCTGGGCGCGGCTCGCCTCGAGGGCCTTGCGCTGCGCGATGAGCGAGAGGTGCTGGGTCTTGGTCTGGTCGTAGGCCTGCTGCGGGATGGCCTCGGCGGCGAGGAGCTCCTTGTTGCGCTCGAGCTCACGGGCGAGGTTCGCGATCTGGGCGTCGAGCGCCTCGGCCTGCGCGACGAGCTGCTCTAGGCCCTTGTCGAGGCCGTCCTTACGGATGAGGGCGATGCGGTCGCCGCGCGCGACCTCGTCGCCGTCCTCGCGCGCGAAGTACAAGATGCGATCGGGGACCGGCGAGAAGACCTCGACCTCGGCGTAGGCTTTGAGGTCGGCGGCGTAGACGAGCACCTCCGCCATGTCGGTGCGTGCGATCGCCCGCGCGCGGACCGGGGTGGCCGGGGCCTCGGGTGGGGGCTTGGCCTTGCCGCACCCGGCGCCGAGGACCAGGCAGAAGAGAAAGGCGCGATGATGACGGGAGACGAACGAACGGATCATGTTGTTGATACCTCGCGAGGTGGCGAACGCGCATCATGAAACGCGCGACCGCGGCTGTTACTTCCACGGCCGTGAAGATCTGTCAACAAACGGTGGGTGATCGTACCGCGGGCGGGTCGTTATTACGCGGGCGGGTTTCAAACCTCATGATTGATCACAAGTTT
>CAYXQW010000447.1:0-2741 GCA_964466695.1 uncultured Bdellovibrionales bacterium | reverse complement strand
CACCCGCGTGCACGCTCGACTCACAGTGCCACCCCGATCTCACCTCTCCATGCGATGGCCACTGCACCGACGGCTGCCCCCTCTCCTGCAACTGGTACGGCTGCACCGGGTCGGGGTTCTATCCCGTCCCCGCGGGCGTGCTCGACGTCGAAATCAGCGGCGTCGCCGCCACGCGTAACCAGGCCATCCTCGACGCGCTCGCGGCGACGGCCCCGGGCGGCAGCACCCCCACGGCGCCGACTTTACGCAACATCATCGCGAGCACAGGCATGGGCGGCCTCGACGACCCCGGCCGCGCCAACGCCGTGCTGCTCTTTACCGACGGCGAGGCCACCGGCGACACGGCCGACATCAACCTCTGCGCCCCGCCCTGCGCCGACGGCGCAAAGAACGGCGACGAGACCGGCGTCGACTGCGGCGGCTCGTGCGACCCCTGCGTCACCGGCTACGCCTGCCTCGAGGCCGCCGACTGCACGACACACGTCTGCCGCGCCGGCTTCTGCCGCGAGGCGACCTGCATCAACGGCGTCATGGATGAAACCGAGACCGACCTCGACTGCGGCGGCGACTGCGGCCCCTGCCCCGACGGGCTCGCCTGCCTCGTCTCCGGCGACTGCGCGAGCAAGCTCTGCGGCGGCGACTCGCTGTGCGCGCTGCCCACCTGCGAAGACGAAATCAAAAACGGCGACGAGACCGACCTCGACTGCGGCGGCTCGTGCGACACCAAATGCACCACCGGCAGCGCCTGCCTGCTCGACGGCGACTGCGTAAGCTCCGTCTGTCAGGCGAGCATCTGTCGCGCCGCGAGCTGCGGCAACGGGGCACAAGATGCCGGCGAGACCGGCGTCGACTGCGGCGGCCCGTGCGCGCCCTGCATAACGACATGCACGAACGGCGTCATGGATGCCGGCGAGACCGACGTCGACTGCGGCGGTTCCTGCCCGGACTGCGGGCCCTACCGCGCCTGCGCGCTCGACGCCGACTGCCTCGGCGACGCCGCCGGGCGGTGCGCGCTGTATGAGTTCCCCGCAACGCCGCAGGCGACCTACGCCAACGCCGCCATCGGCCGGCTCTACAGCAGCAGCCCCAGGGTGCGAACCTTCGTCGTCGGCTTCAACCTCGGCGCGACGAGCGCGAACCTCAACTGCCACGCGGTCTACGGGCGCACCGCGCGCCAAGACACCCCCGGCTGCGCCGCGCTCACCACCGCCGACTGCGCTGCGAGCCCCGACACCTGCTACTACGAGGCGAGCGACGAGACCACCTTGCAGACGGCCTTCGAGGAGATCCTGACCGAGGTCTCGGCGTGCAGCTACGACCTTGGCGACCTCACCATCCCCAACACGAACCTCGTCTACATTTACTTAGAAGACGGCGCCGGGGTGCGCACCCGCGTCGAGCGCGGCGTCGCCTGGGAGCTCATAACTGGCGAGACGAAGCGCCTCGACTTCTATGACCAGACCTGCGAGCTCCTCCGCGCGGGCGGCCTTACGCCCGTGGTCGTCATCGGCTGCCCGACGAGCGGTTGACACGCCTCGCCTGCCCGGCCATTAGGCGAACATGGTCCCTACCCTCCCCGAGCTCGTCCTCATCCTGTTGAGCCTCGCGGTGACCTTCGGCACCAAGCGCTTAGGGGCGGTGGGCGACGCCCTCGGCCGGCGGCTCGAGGAGCGCGCGCGGTCGAAGGCTCGCTGAAAACTACGCCGGCACGAACAGGCCGAGCGAGCGGCGCTTCTCCCGAAAGCCCTCGATCACCGACAAGAAGGCCGCGACCACGCGCGCGTCGAACTGGCGGCCGGCACAGCGCGTAAACTCGGCCAGGGCGATGTCGTGGGGGAGCGCCTTACGGTAGGGGCGGTTCGAGGTCATGGCGTCGTAGCTATCGGCCACGGCGAGGATACGAGCCTCGGGAGGGATCTCCTCCCCCACGAGCCCCTCGGGGTAGCCCGAGCCATCCCAGGCCTCATGATGGTAGTAGACGCACGGCACGAGGTGGACCAGAAACGCTATGGGCTCGATGATGCGTTTGCCCTGCACAGGGTGCGACTTGAACATCGTATATTCGGCGGAGGTGAGCTTCTGGGGCTTGTTGAGATCGGTCGAGCGGATGCCGATCTTGCCGACGTCGTGCAAAAGCCCGCCATGTTGCAGCTTGTCCACCTCGCTCGGCGTCATCCCCAAAGACTCGGCGATGAGCCGCGCGTACATCGCGACGCGATCCGAGTGGCCGTGGGTGTAGGTGTCCTTGGCCTCGAGCGCGCGCGCGAAGCCCTCGATGGTCTGGGTGAAGGTGTCTTGCAGGTTCTGATAGATGCGCGCGCTCTCGATGGCGTTCGCCGCGCGGCCACCGAAGATGGCGAGGCCCTTGCGTTGGCCTTCGGTGAAGCGGTGACCGGGACGCGACGAAAACGCGCTCAACAAACCGAAGGTCGCGCCGCGGATCTTGAGCGGCGCCGCCATGAAGCTCTGCACCACCTGCTCGGCCGTGTTCGCGTCCTCGACGAAACGCGTAACTTCCCGGCCATGCGCGATCACCGGCGCGCCGGTCAAGAGCTGCTGCAAGATCTCCTCGATGCAGAGCGTGATCGGCTTGCCGCCTTCGTAGATCCGGCGCTGGAACACACCCGGGCAATCAGGGTCTTCCACCACGACCTCGACCCCGTCAGCGCCGAGGTTGTTCCTCACGAGATCGACGATGAGCTTGAGCTTTTTAAGCATGTCCTCCATCACGGGCAGTTCCA
>CAYXQW010000446.1:0-2749 GCA_964466695.1 uncultured Bdellovibrionales bacterium | reverse complement strand
CCAAACATCAGTAAGGTATCAATGCCCGCAGCCAAGCCGTCCTTGAGGATTGTCGCCATCTCATCATAGCGATAAAAAGTCTCGCCGTACTGGTGACGCATGATAATGCGCTGCCAGCCGCGCATGGCGTCGACGTGTTCCGGTCGCGGCTGGGGCTTGAACCAGGTGTCGGCCCAAGCGCGATAGCAATCGGCCCCAACATGCCAAGTGCCGTTGTAGGGCTTCCAGACGAAGCCATCACAGGCGACTTTCTCGCCAGCGCTGATGAAGGGATACTTGACTATGCCGGCCTCGAGCACGTCGCCGTTGTCGATGAGCGTAAGCCGCGCCGTGCCGCCGCGAAACAGGCGTGGGAAGACCTGCTGGAACATCTCGTTGACGGCGTCGAAGGCCTCGCGGAAGCGCTCGCGGCTTTGGCGGTTGATGCGCACGATGGCGCGCTTGAGCGCGTCCAAGGCGACCGAGAGATCGTCGCGCTGCCGTACCAGGAAATCGTGGCGCGCCTCGATCTCGGCGCACTCCTCGATGGCGGTGAGGTTTATGGGGCCCATGGCCCTGATGGCTCGGTCGAGCTCGAGCCTCCGCGCCTCGGCGTCGGCGTCGGGCAAGGGACGGAGGTGGTACTCGCAGAGCACCAAAGGCAGCGCTACGTCGTAGCGCTCGGCCACCTGATCGACGAGTCGTTGCCGCTCGAGGCAGAGCCTTTGGAGCTCCATGCGGACATTCAAGAGCGCTTGCTGCCGCTTGGTCTGCTGCTCGCGCTTTTCGCGCAGGCGCTGCTCGGTAGCGCTCACCGCGCCGCGGTCGGTCTCGTAGCGACCGCGGGTCTCGCTCAGCCTGGCGTGATGCGCGTGCGCCTGTGCGACCAGATCGTCGAGCTCGCGCGCGCCTTGCTCGAGGCGAGCGCCAAGCTCGGTTGCGGCCTTCTCGGTCTGTGCGAGCGTGGCCTCATCGCGCCCGATGCGCAAGGCGAGCTCCGCGTGCGTTTGCGCTAGACGCTCGGCGGCGGCCGCGGCGGCGGCGAGCCTTTGCTCGTGCGCGGCTGCTTGCACCTTGGCCTCGGTGAGGGCGGCCTTCTCGGCGTCGAGCTCGGTCGTGCGCGCGAGCCGCTCTTTAGCGAGCGACGCCATCTTCTGCTCGAGCTCTTGTTGCATGGCCTCGGCGTGCGAGGCCTCGGTGAGGGCTACGCGCTCTTGCTCGTCGATGCTCGCGAGCTCCTCTTGTCTTATGTTGAGCTCGTAGTTGAGCACCTCGAGGCGCTCTTTGAGCCGCGTGTGCTCTTTTGTCGCGGCCTCGTGGTCCTTCTTGGTCTGCACGAGCTCGAGCTCGCCTTGCCGCGCGTCCTTGTCGAGCTGCTCGGCGTCGAGCTCTAGCTGTAGTCGCCGCGCCTCGATCTCGTCTTGCTCTTGGCGCAGCGCCTGGTAGGAGCTTTGCAGCGCCTCGACCTCGGCTAAAAGCTCACGGATCTCGCGGCGCTTGTGTAAGAGCCCGGTGCCCTCGACCGCGCCGCCCGTGATGGTCGTGCCGTGATCTATGACCTCGCCTTCTCGCGACACGAGGGTCTTTGCGGCGAGCCCCAAAGAGTCGTCGGCGAGGAGCGCGAGCGCGGCTTGCAGATCTTCTACCACGACGATGTCACCGAGCAGATAATCGGCGATGCGCTCGTAGCCGGGCGCGGGGGTGACGAAGGCGCGGGCGGCGCCGAGGACGCCCGGGATCGTGGGGGCAGAGGCCAAAGGCGCGGACGCGAAGGGTCGCATGGGGATGAAGCCGCTCTGGCCGCCCTTGCCTCGCTTCAAGAAGTCGATGGCCGCCGCCGCGTCTTTGGCGTCCTCGACGACGAGGTACTGCACGCGCGCGCCGAGCGCGGCCTCGATCGCCTGCTCGTAGGCGGGGTCGACGGTCAATATGTCGCTGATGAGCGTGCGCAGGCCGGGCGTTTTGGGCTCATTGTCCCGTTCAGCTTTGTCCGCCCCGAGCAGGGCGCGGACGCCGTCGCTGTAGCCCTCGAGGCGCCTCGCGATCTCCTCGAGCGAAGCTAGGCGCGAGCTCTTGCTCGCGAGCTCATCGCGCACCGCGAAGAGCCTGGTCTCCTTCGCCGCGGCCTCGGTGTTGACGCGCCCCGCCTCGGCGCGTAGCTCTGAGAGCCGCGCGCGAAAAGCGTGCAGCTCGGCCTCCATGCGCTCGACCTCGTCTTCGAGGCGGCGCTCTTCGACCTCGGTCTCGGCCCGTCGCGTCATGACGAGGTCGTGCTCCGCGGTCGCCTGCTCGTGACGCGCGCGTGCTTGCAGCCTTTGCTGGGCGAGGTTCTTCGCGTGGGCGCGTCCTTGCGCGGCCCCGTGGACATGCTCGAGCGCCTCACGCCGTTCGGCCTCGAGGCGGCCCTCGACCGTGCCGAGCTCGGCCTCCGCTTGCGCGACGTTCGCGCCGAGGTCTCGCGCTTTTTGTCTCCACGCGGCGACCTCTTGCTCGTAGCGTTCCGCGGCCGTGACCGCCTCGGCGCGCTCATCCTCGGTGAGAGAGAGGCGCGTGCGGGCCTCCTCTATGTCTGCCTGCGCTGCGAGCGCGCTCTCCGCGCTCTTTTCGAGCTGCGCCTTCCAGTGGGAGAGGTCGCGCTCGAGGGTTGCGACCTTGGTGTCGAGCTCCGCGGCGGCGTCTTGCGCTTGCATGAGGGTGCGCTCTTGCTCGGTCAGGCGCAGGCTCTCACCCTCGACGCTCGTCTCCGCGGCCATGAGCGCCACCTGCTCGT
>CAYXQW010000445.1:0-2751 GCA_964466695.1 uncultured Bdellovibrionales bacterium | reverse complement strand
CGCTCGAGCTCGAGCTCCTCGACGACAGCGACCTCATGCCGCTCGACCCCGAGGCCACGCTCGCGCCCGACCTGTCCGAGGAGAGCCCACCGCTCACCCCGAGCGCCGACGACTGGCGCACGGCCACGCGCGTCGCGATCGTGCCGCGCCTGAAGAAAACAGAGCCACAGCGCGAGCACGAAAATGACAAGCCGGCCAAGGTCGCCGTGTTCGAGGAGATCTCCGGCGACCTAAAGCTCGCGGGTGGGCTCACCGCCGAGGGCGTCTTCATCGCCCCCGAGCCCGAGGTCGCGAGCAAACCTCGCGCCCAAGAAGCGCCCGCTCCCCCGCCGCAGCAGGAGCCCTTCTCCACGCTCGTCGTACAACCCGCGGCGAAGCTCGAGCACGTGGGAAAGGTCACGGTGCAAGCGCGCGCGAGCACCATGAGCTTGCGCGCGCTCGAGCGCCGCTCGCCGCTCGGGGTTATAGGCGCGATCCTCGGGATGACCGCGAGCGTGGCGGTCTTCCTCTTCGGCGCCTACGTCTTTCTACGCGGCGGCACGGTCGGCGCGAGCGTGCTCGGCGCGGACCACGAAGCCGACGGCGAGAGATCTCCTCTCGTCG
This sequence comes from uncultured Bdellovibrionales bacterium, assembly GCA_964466695.1. Classification (GTDB taxonomy): domain Bacteria; phylum Myxococcota; class XYA12-FULL-58-9; order XYA12-FULL-58-9; family JAFGEK01; genus CAYXQW01. The sequence continues at coordinate 2,148 of CAYXQW010000445.1, read as the reverse complement.
CGCTCGACGGCGTCGAGCTGCGCTCGGCGCGGTCGGTGCTCTACCCGACGCGAAGCGGCGCCAACGTCCTCGTGGTCTTCGGCCAAGTCTACAATACGAGCGCGGCTCCACGCCGTCATTTGCAGGTCGAGATCGAGCTGCGCGACGAGACGGGTCGAAAGCTCGCGGCCACGACGGCGCCGGTCGGCATCGCGCTCACGCCCGAGGAGCTGCGCGTGGCCGACGACATGGCGACGCTCGCGAGCATTTATCGCATGCGCGTGCTGACAGACTTGTCCGCGAGCGTGATCGAGCCCACATCGAGCGCGAGCTTCAGCGCCGTCATCCGCTACCCGCCGGCAGCACTCGACGCGGTGCGGCACGAAATAAAGCTCTCTTACGCGAAGCCCCTCTTTCCTCCCACCCCGCTCCCTCCTTACTTGCTGCCGCGCTTCACCGAGCTGACCGCGAGCCCGGAGGCCAGGCCCGTCAAGGCGAAGGGCAAGGGCAAGCGGCGCGCACGCCACAAGCTCCGGCAATAAATTAAACTGGCACTGTCTCCCCTCAGGTGACACAATTTTCTGTTTGACAGGAGACAGCATGCGCCAAAGTTTTATCCGCATTTCTCAAGTGCTCGCGTTGTGCGCGCTCACGCTCGCGCTGGGTTGCAAGATAACGATCGAGGCCGATAACGACGCGCCGGTTGAGGACTACATAACGCGCGTCACCACGAGCAACAGCGCCATCGTGGCCGAGGTGCACAGCGGCGCACCGCCTGAGGCCGGCACGGGCCCGACGATCAACGCCTCGGCGTCGGCGGGGGTGACCCTCTTGGGCGGCAGCCAGATCTACAACATCACGGCCAACAGCGCCTTCACCACCGTGGTGGTGTGGGTCGAGGGGATAGAAGGTTACTACACGCTCACGGGGTTACCTATAGGCATGAGCACCTCGATCATCGTCACCGTCTCACAGGCGGCGCCGAACACCTTCGAGATCGGGATGGCGGCCGGCACCTCGGGGGCGACCGCGGTGGGCCAGCACGTGCGAGTGCCGGTGCAGCTTTTGGAGGTAGGCACGGGCGACGTGCAGGTGAGCCTCGCCTGGGACAAGCCGAGCGACATCGACCTCTACGTGGTGGAGCCGAGCGGCGAGGAGATCTACTACGGCCACAAGAGCTCGGCCACGGGCGGCACGCTCGACCTCGACTCGAACGCCGCGTGCTCCATCGACCACAAGAACAACGAGAACATAACCTGGGAGGACGGCGCCGCACCTCGGGGCACCTACACCGTGCGCGTCAACAACTACTCGGCGTGCAGCCAGACCAACATCAACTGCGTCATCACCATCAACGTCTCGGGCAAGGCGCCCGTCACCTACACCCACACCTTCACCGACTCCGGCAGCGGCGGCAGCTCAGGCGCCGGCACGGTGATCGCCGAGTTCAGCTACTAGGAGCGCTTGACAACTTGGCCAAGTAGCCACACACTTACCCGACCCTCTCGGAGTCGGGCATGGTTCCCAAAAACGGCAGCATCTTTCGACAGCAGGCGCGGGTGCTCAAGGCGCTGGCGAACGAGTCGCGGCTCAAGATCGTCGACCGCCTCGTGCGGGGCGAGTCCTCCGTAGGTGAGCTCGTCGAGCTCGTCGGCTCCGACCGCACGACCGTATCCAAGCACCTGGCCGTGCTGCGCGCGCACGGGATCGTCTCCGACCGCCGCGAGGGAAACGTAGTCTACTACACGCTGCTTGTGCCCTGCGTGACGAGCTTCTTTGCCTGCGCGACGCAGGTCTTGCAGGAGCGGGCATGACCTTTGGGCCGCTTTTTTTTGAGCCGATATTGTCAATGTGGCCAAGTAGCCACTTAGGCCCTGGAGATCTAGGATGAAGGAACGCACGAAGCTCCTGTTGATCCTGGCCGTGTTCGCGGCCTGCTGGTTTCTGCCCACAGGGAGCGAGCGCTTCTTCGGCGCCGTAAGGGAGAGCCTGTCGCTGGTCAAGTGGTACGCGCAAGAGCACGTGCTCTTGTGCCTCGTGCCGGCCTTCTTCATCGCGGGCGCCATCAGCGTCTTCGTCAGCCAAGGCGCGGTGATGAAGTACCTCGGGCCCAAGGCCAAGAAGGTAGTCGCCTACCCCGTAGCCGCGGTGTCTGGCACCATCTTGGCG
>CAYXQW010000444.1:0-2764 GCA_964466695.1 uncultured Bdellovibrionales bacterium | reverse complement strand
GCCCGTGGCCTTCGAGGCGAGGGCCGAGGAGCGCGAGACGCGCGGGTTCATCTCGATGACGGCGAGGCGGCCGGTCGTTGGGTGCACGGCGAACTGGACGTTCGAGCCACCGGTGTCCACCTTCACGCGGCGCATGATGGCCGCCGCCGCGTCGCGCATGCGCTGGTACTCCCGGTCGGTCAAGGTCTGCGCGGGCGCCACCGTCAGCGAGTCCCCGGTGTGGACGCCCATCGGGTCGAAGTTCTCGATCGAGCAGACGACGACGAAGTTGTCTGCGCGGTCGCGCATGACCTCGAGCTCGAACTCCTTCCAACCGAGCAGCGACTCCTCGACCAGCACCTCGTGCACCGGCGACAGCTCGAGCCCGTGCCGCACGATGCGCTCGCAGTCCTCGGCGTTGTAGACGATACCGCCGCCCGAGCCCCCGAGCGTGAACGAAGGGCGCACCACCACGGGGTAGTGCGAGCGAGCGGCGAAGGCGAGCGCCGCCTCCACGTTGCTGACGACCTCGCTCGCCGGCACGTCGAGGCCGATCTCTACCATGGCGTCGCGAAAGAGCTGCCTGTCCTCGGCGATGCGGATGGACTCGGCGGTGGCGCCGATGAGCTCGACGCCGTACCGCGCGAGCACGCCGTGCTCGACGAGCTCTAGCGCGAGGTTGAGCCCGGTCTGCCCGCCCACGGTGGGGAGGAGGGCGTCGGGCTTCTCCTTCGCGATGATGGCCTCGGCGTATTCCAAGGTCAGAGGCTCGATGAAGGTGCGGTCGGCGAGCCCGGGGTCGGTCATGATGGTGGCGGGGTTGGAGTTTACGAGCACGACCTCGTAGCCCTCGCTCTTTAGGGCTTTGACCGCCTGCGTGCCGGAGTAGTCGAACTCGCAGGCCTGGCCGATGACGATCGGCCCCGAGCCTACGACCATGATGCGCTTGAGGTCAGTCCGCTTGGGCATCTCGCTAAATCTCTTCTCGCGCCAACGCGCGCGTGCTGGTGGGTGCGGACCGGGCCCTTAGCGCACGCGAGGGGGGGTAGACCAGGGGCGAGCCGCACGGTTTTTTTAGCGCCGCGATCAGGCGAGGAGGCGAAGCTCCCGCGAGGCGACCACCCGGTCCTCGCGCGCGACCGCGTCGAAGGAGAAGCCCGGTAAGAGCTCATGCGCTAAGAGCTCTCGCGGCTCGAGCAAGAGCCCCGCAGCATAGGCGAGGAAGCCGACGATGCGGCGGGCGTCGTACACGCGCGCGAGCTCGTCTAGCCCCAAAGACCCATGGGCCTTGGCGAGCTTCTCGCCCGCGACCTCGAGCAGGAGCAGGTGGTGCCGGTAAACCGGCGTCGGCAACCCGAGGGCGCGCAAGAGCGCCACCTGTAGCGGCGTCGAGGGTAAGAGATCTCGCCCGCGCACGACCCGGGTTATGCCCGCGTCTCCATCGTCGACCACCACCGCGAGCTGGTAGGCGATCGTCCCGTCCTTGCGGCGCACCACGGGGTCGCCCATGGTGACGAGCGGCGCGCACGCGCGCGGCTTTTCGCCTTCGTCGGCGATGAGGAGCGGGCCCTCGGGCAGGCGAAAGCGCAGCGCCTCCTCAGCCGCGCGCCACCCGCCTGGCGGCAGGTCGCGACCGCGACAGGTGCCGGGATAGACGTAACCGCCGTCCGCGGCGCGCACGCCGTGCGCCCGCACCAGCGCGCGCGAGCAGCTACAAGGATAGAGGAGGCCGAGCGCCTCGAGCCGGTCGAGGGCCTCGTGGTGGCGCGCGGTGTTTTGGTGCTGTAAGACCACGGCGTCGAAGTCGAGACCGAGCCAGGTGAGGTCGGCGGTAAGATCCCGCGCGAAGTCGGCGCGGCAGCGCGCGCGGTCGAGATCTTCGAGCCGGAGCAAGAACGAGGCGCCGCGGCTCCGCGCGTCGAGCCACGCGAGCAGGCCGGCGAGCAACGTGCCGAGGTGCGCGCGGCCGGTAGTCGAGGGCGCGAAGCGACAACGCTCCACTTTTGCCATCGCAAAGCCTACCCGCCAGCGAGCGCCCGCAGCATGGCCAAAAGCGCGCGGCCGCGGTGACTTACGGCGTGCTTCTCGTGTGGCAAAAGCTCCGCCATCGTGCGACCGAGCTTGGGCACTAAAAACAAAGAGTCGTAGCCGAAGCCACCCAAGCCCCGTTCAGCGCGCGCGATCATGCCCTCGCACACCCCACGCACCAAAAGCGGCGTGGCCCCGGGCGCGACGTAGGCGAGCGCGCAGACGAAGCGCGCGGTGCGCGCCGCGTCCTCGACGTTCGTAAGCTCACGCAAGAGCTTGTGGCGATTGGCCGCGTCGCGCTCTTCGCCAAAGGCCCCGGCGTACCGCGCCGAGCACACCCCCGGAGCGCCGCCGAGCGCGTCTACCGCGAGACCCGAGTCATCGGCCATAGCGGCCTCCCTCGTGCGCTGCGCGAGGGCCGTGGCCTTCTTTATGGCGTTGGCCTCGAAGGTCTCGCCGTCTTCTTCGACATTGAAGTCGCCGACACCCTCGAGGCCGAGCACCGTGTAACCTCGCGGCTCGAGGATCTGTCGAAACTCGATGAGCTTGTGGGCGCTCGTGGTCGCCACCCTCACGACGCGCGCCGTGCTCACGCGAAGATGGCCGTGGGCGTGGCCGCGAGCGGCACGTCGACGGCGCGCCTTTGCAGCGCCACGATGGTAGGCAAGGCCGAAAACGCGAGATCGAGCAGGGCATCGAGCTCGCGGCGCTTGAAGGCTGTGCCCTCTCCCGTGCCCTGCACCTCGACGAGCTCGCC
>CAYXQW010000443.1:1710-2769 GCA_964466695.1 uncultured Bdellovibrionales bacterium | reverse complement strand
GCGAGACCAAAGCGCGCCTTCTGAAAGTTGGGTGCGAGCTCGAGGACCCGGGCCATGGCCTCGCGCACGCGCGGCTTGTGCTCGGGCACCGCGGCCCAGAGCAAGGCGCGAAGATATACGGTGAGCGCGTCCGGGGGATGTGCCAGATCGAGCAGCGCGCCTTTGCCCTCGAAAAGCTCGACGGCGCGCGCGAGCAGCGCCTCGCCCTCGGCGATAGCCTCGCCATCGGCCGCCTTGACGAACCCGGCGGCGAGGTTCGCCATCGCCGAGCTCGGGTAACGCGCGAGAGCCTCCTTAGCGAGCGCCGCGGCGCGCTCGAGATCCTTCTGGCTCTGCTCGAGATCGCGGTCGGCGCGCACCCCGCCCTCGATCACCACGCGCTGGAGAGGCTCAACGAGCGCGGCGGTCGACGCGGGGTCTGCGGTCTGCAGGGTAGCGAGATCCTCGCGCGCCCGCGTTGAGCGCGCGCGCTCGACCATGGCGGCCTCGCGACGGCTCAACCCCTTGAGCACCTGCACCACCGCGGTGTACCCGGCGGCGTCGGCGTAATCTTGGTGAAGCGCGAGCGCCACGCGCAGATCTACGAGGGCCCGGTCATAAGACTCGATGGTGTCGTTGCCTACCAACGCCTGCGCTCGGCCGAGGGCGACGACAGCCGCGGCCGGGACCGTGAGGCGAAGGCCTATCACCCGACCCGCGGTGGCGTCGAAGAGCGCCGGGGCAAAATACCCGAGCGCTGCGGCCCCACCTACGACCACGAGCCCGAGCAGCGACAAAGCAACCACCAGCGAGCGTACCTTGCGACCTGCGCGTCGCGCGGGCCAAACTTCGTCCGCGTCGTCCTCGGCTTCAACCGTGACAGGAGGGGGTGCGGGGGGCGGCGGCGGCTCCGTCACGGCGACCTCGGGCTGAAAAGCCGGCAACGCCGCGGGCGCTGGGGGATCTTCTACGAGCTCGACCTCGGTAAGCTCCTCGAGCTCTGGCTCCTCCTCGACGCGAGCCTCGCCTACGGGCGGCGCGGCAGGAGGGGTAATCGACACCGGCTCCACCTTCTTGTCA
>CAYXQW010000443.1:0-1661 GCA_964466695.1 uncultured Bdellovibrionales bacterium | reverse complement strand
GCGGCCCCCATCCCCGCGACCAGGCTCGAGCGTGGCGGCGCCTCGATGGGCGGCGGCGCTTCACCCTCCTTCGCCGCGGGGGGACTCGACGAAACCACGTCCTTGGTCGCGGGCTTTACGGCGCGGCTCGTCGAGACGAAGAACACCTTCTGGCATTGCGTACACTGCGCGTCGTAGCCTTCAGCGGGGATCTTGGAGGCGGCGAAGCGATAGACCGTGCCGCAGTGCTCACAAGTGACCGTGACCAGCGCGCCGTGCTCGGGGGCGACGAAGAAGACGGCTTTGCAGCTCGTACACTCGGCATCGTACCCCTCACTCGGTATAGTCGAGGGGTCGAACTCGTACTTGGCGCCACACTGATGACAGACGACTTGCATTATTTCTTCCTGCGCTTTTTGACCCTGCGCGCCGAGGCGACAGGCGCTTTGGTCTTGCTCCTATCACTAATGCGATCGTGACGGGAGCCTCTAAGGGCGCACATAGCGCGCATGCAAAAGATACTCGTGGTTTCCCTTGGCACCGAGGATAGGCGAATCGATGTGTCGGAGATCGACGAGCGACAAAGAACGCGCACATTCGTAGATCCCTTGCAGCGCGCGCTCCCGCGCCTCGAGGTCACGCACGATGCCGCCCTTGCCCACCGCCGCCTGCCCCACCTCGAACTGAGGCTTGACGAGCATCACGATCACGGCCTCATCGCTCATAAACTTCAAGGTCAGAGGGAGGACCATCTTGAGAGAGATGAACGAGACGTCGATGACGATGATCGAGCACGGCTCGCCGATAGCCTCTGCGGGCAGCATGCGAATGTTGCTGCGCTCGATGACACACACACGCGGGTCTTGCCGCAAGCTCCAGGCGAGCTGGCCATACCCGACATCGACCGCGTAGACCTTCCGCGCCCCGCGCTGCAACAAGCAATCGGTGAAGCCTCCCGTGGACGCTCCGACGTCGAGGCAAACACGACCTTCGGGCTCGAGCGCGAACGCCTCGAGACCGGCCGCGAGCTTGAGACCTCCGCGCGAGACGTACGGCAAGGTCTCGCCGCGCAAAAAGAGCGTCGAGGACTCATCTATCCGCTCGCCCGGCTTCTCCACCTTGCGATCGCGGCCGCACATGACGGAGCCCGCCAGGATCAACGCCTGCGCGCGCGCGCGCGTCGACGCGAGCCCCTGCTCCACCACCAAGATATCGGCGCGCTGCTTGGTCATGACAAAGGTCCACCCTACTTCGCGGCGGGGCTGCCCGGCACGACGAACGGCTGCTTCTCACCATCTTCGAGCAGCACCTCCAAACGTCGCTCGGCGGCGTCGAGCTCCTTGTTGCCGCGCTTGGCGAGGAGCACTCCCTCCTCGAAGAGGCGCAAGGACTCCTCGAGCTCGGGCTGCCCGCTCTCGAGCAAGTCGGCTATCTTCTCGAGGCGTTTGACGATCTCTTCAAAGCTCGCGATGGGCTCTTCGCTCACGGAGTCGCTCCTTCGATGATGCGACCTATAATCGACGACACCGCCGACGGGTCCGCAGAATAGTAATAGGACCCGGCGACCACCAAGGCCCCGAGCAAGGCGGCCGCCGCCAAGACCACGACCTCGCCCCTGGTAAACAGCCGGCGTTTTTCTTCCAGAAAGACCTCTTGCCGCCTCAGTGTGGGCGCCGACGCGA
>CAYXQW010000442.1:0-2776 GCA_964466695.1 uncultured Bdellovibrionales bacterium | reverse complement strand
TACTCCCAGTGGGCCGCGATCCCGGACTCGGCGATCTGGTGCATCTCGTGGGTGCGGATCTGGATCTCGATCCGCTCGGCGCGCGGGCCGATGACGCTCGTGTGCAGCGACTGATAGCCGTTCGGCTTCGGCATCGCGATGTAGTCCTTGAAGCGTCCGGGGATCGGGTGCCACAGGGAATGGACGACGCCGAGCACGCCGTAACAGTGGTTGATGCTGCCGACGAGCACCCGAAAAGCGATGACGTCGTAGACCTCCTCGAACGCCACGTTGCGCGAGACCATCTTGCGATGAATGCCATAGAGGTGCTTGGGACGCCCGTAGACCTCGGCCTTGATGTCGACCTCGCGAAGCTCCTCGGCGAGGATGGTGATGACCTCCTTGACGTAGTCGTCGCGCGCGGTCGTCACCTCCTGCATGCGCAGCTCGAGCGCCGCGTAATCCTCGGGCTGGAGATAGTGGAAGGCCAGATCCTCGAGCTCGCTCTTTACGCGATGGATGCCGAGGCGATTGGCGAGCGGGGCATAGATGTCCACCGTCTCCTGCGCGATACGCCGCCTCTTGGCCTCCGGCAACGGGGCCAGGGTGCGCATGTTGTGCAATCGATCAGCGAGCTTGACCAGGATGACGCGAATGTCCTTGGCCATCGCCACGAGCATCTTGCGGAAGTTCTCGGCCTGCTTGTGCTCATCGGTGTCGAAGCGGATCTGCGAGAGCTTGGTGACCCCGTCGACGAGCATGGCCACCTCGGCGCCGAAGTTCTGCTCGATCTCCTCGATCGTGGTGAGCGTGTCCTCGACCGTGTCGTGAAGCAAACCCGTAACCACGCTCGCCTCGTCGAGGCGGAGCTGCGTGAGGAGGTAAGCAACCTCTAGCGGATGGACGAGATACGGCTCGCCGCTCTTGCGCACCTGGCCAGCGTGGACCTTGGCCGAGTACATGTACGCACGCTGGATGAGCGCGGAGTTCGCCCCGGGATGGTAGGACTCGATGTTGTCGAGGATCTCTTCAACGCGCCTTGTCCCCATAGGTAGTTAGTATGATCCTCCGCTCGTCCCTTGCCCACTCTACTTGGCGTACTCGGTGGCCCGCGCCTGGCGGAGCACTGTCACCCTCACCTCGCCGGGATAGGTCAAGGTGTCTTGAATACGCCGAGCGATGTCGCGCGACAATAAAACGGCGCCCTCGTCGGAGACCGTGGCGTAGCTCACCATCACGCGCACCTCGCGTCCGGCTTGCAGGGCGTAGGCCTTCTCCACCCCCGGGAAGCTCTGCGAGAGGCTCTCGAGATCGCTCAAGCGCTTGATGTAGGTCTCGAGCAGATCGCGCCGCGCGCCCGGTCTCGCCTTGGACATGGTGTTGGCCGCCTGCAACAACACGCCGAGCAGGCTCGCGGGCGAGGCCTCGTGGTGCGCACGAATAGCCTCGACGACGTCGCTTTTTTCGCCATAGCGGCGCGCCTGCTCGGCGCTCACGACCCAATGAGCCCCCGGCGTCTCGTGATCGACCGCCTTCCCCACGTCGTGCAGGAGCCCGGCGCGCTTGGCCAAGGTCGCGTCGAAGCCGAGCTCCTCGGCCATCATGCCGGCGATGGCCGCGGTCTCTACCGAGTGGCTCCACAGGTTTTGGCCGTTGACCCCGCGATAGCGTAGCCTCCCGATGAGCCGGATGAGCTCTTGGTGCATGCCGTGCAGCCCGAGATCGAAGGTGGCCTGCTCACCTGCCTTGAAGGCGGCCTCTTCTACCTCTTCGCTCACGCTCGCGACGACCTCCTCGATGCGGGCCGGATGAATGCGCCCATCGGCAACCAACCGCAAAAGCGCGAGCCGCGCGATCTCGCGGCGCATCGGGTTGAAGGTGCTCAAGACCACCACCTCGGGGGTATCATCGATGATGATGTCCACGCCCGTAGCGGCCTCGATAGCGCGGATGTTGCGCCCTTCGCGGCCGATGATGCGCCCTTTCATCTCGTCGTGCGGCAACGGCACGACCGCCACGGTCTTCTCCGCCACATACGTGCAAGCGAAGCGCTGGATCGCGTCGGCGATGATCCTTTGCGCCCTCTCTTTGGCCTCACGCTCGGCCTCGCTCTCGATGGCTTTGACCTTCGCCGCCGCCACCCGCCGGGCCTCGTCCTCGATGCTCTTTACGAGCTCGCTCTTCGCCTGCTCGTGCGACAACCCGCTTATGCGCACGAGCTCCTCTTTGGCGTGCGCGGCCTTTGCCTCGGCGTCAGCCAAGAGCTCCGCCGTCTTATCGCTCGCCGCGCGCGCGGCGTCCTCACGCCGCTTGAGCTCTTGCTCGCGCTGCTCGACCGCGTCGTGCTTGCGGTCGGCGTTGACCTCGCGCTGTCGCAGCCGCTGCTCGATCTTTGCGAAGTGCTCTTTTTGCTGTTTGAGGCTGGCCTCTTGCTCGGCCTGTGCTTCGACTAGACGTGTCTTGGCGTCGAGCGCCGCGTCGCGCAGCAGGCGCTCACGCTCACGTTCGGCATCTTTTATGATCTCATCGAGGCGAGCGCGGTGCGAACGCCCCGTGCCAAGAGCCCAGAGCCTGGTAACCCCAAGACCGGCGACGAGACCGATCACGAACAACGCTAGATAGATCGCCGTATCCCACACAATCGAACCCCGCCACTCGAGAGAGCAAAAAAAACTTATGCTCTCGATTATCTTTCGTGGCGTGGCAGAGGAAGAGAGTCAGACCGAACGTCCAAAAAACGAAGCGCGAGCCTCACGAATATCCGTTCCGAAGCATAACCCGCGAGCTCACCCAAAAA
>CAYXQW010000441.1:0-2795 GCA_964466695.1 uncultured Bdellovibrionales bacterium | reverse complement strand
GGCGCGACCCGGCAGGTGTAAGCTCAGGTCGAGCTCATCACCGCTTTTGAGGTCACCGCGCGCGCCCTTGAGGAATAACCCGGTGCTGCTCAGATTGCCGGTGAAGGAGAAAGTGCCCCTGCCCGAGAGTGTGTAATCGGCGCGGCACATCGCCGAGAACCTTAAGCGACCTCTTCGCTCGTCTTGGCGGGCGCCCACCTCGGCGGACGCGGCGTTCCTCTTGGTGGGTCTCTTCGGGTGACTGACAACCTTGGGCGCCATATGTCGAAAGACTCTCGTGTTTCCTTTAAAGCTACTTCAAGACCATTCGGAGCAGCCTACGGCATCGCATGTAAGGGAGCATAACCGATCCGTATACATATTTGAAGTTATACCCCAGGGTGATCGCAAAGTCGTGGGCAGCGGCAATCAGGCCTTCTGGCTGCGTTGCAACCTGCGGTCCGATGCTCATTTACGTCAAGTAAACTCCGCTTCGGTCCTCGGCTACGCCTTGCCAGAAGGCCCTCTGCACGCTGCTGAGTCGCGACGATAGGACTTTGCGATTGCCCTGAGTTATACCCAGGCTCGAGCCTCAAGGGAGATCCAAGGACAAGATCTCCCGCGCCCGCCCCACCTCGCGCCGCGACAGCGCGTGAGCCGCGCGTGCCCGCTCGCGCAAGCGCTCGGCCGCGCGGGCGTCAGGTGTGTGTGAGGCGAGTCGTTCGAGCGCTCGGGCGCAGCTCGGCTCGAGCACGAGCGCTCTCCCGAGCGCGAGCAGCTCGAGCATGGGCTCGCCTGCCTGCGCGTAGGCCTTGGCGAGCTCGAGCGCGGCCAAGGCGTTCTTCGGATCGCGCCGCGCCGCCTCGGCAAGGAACTCCGCGACGAGCCGCCAGGCGGCGCGGGTCGTCGCCACGGCGGCGAGCACCTGCGCGGTCATGAGGGGAGCGCTCGGGCTGTAATAGAAGCGCCGCGAGCTCGCCTCGAGCGACTCCAAGAGCTCATGCAAGGGTGCCCCGGCGCGGCGCTCGAGCCGGACCGCCCTCATCGCCGTGGCCTGGCTCGCAGGCGCGAGCTTCTTCGCCGTTTGCAGAGCCCACCGCGCGCGCGCGAGCTCGTGCTCTTCTTTGCGCGCCTCGGCGTACGCCGTGAGGCCATGCATGGCCACGCCCGGCAGCGCCGCTATGAGGCTTGCGAGGAGCAGGGCGAAGGCGGCGAGGCGCGAACTCTTCCCCATGCTCACGGTCACGCCGCCGCGCTCCTCGCGCAAAAGCTGCGCCGCCCACACGGCGGCGAGCAGCGCCACGATCGGCACGTGCAGCGAGGCGGAGACGAGGGCTGGGATGGCGAAGGCCGCGAGCATGGCGAGGTGAGGGCGGACCTTACGGCGCCAGAGCGCGGCGAGGATCGTGAGCACGGCCAAAAGCTCGGCGGCGAGGCCGAGCACGCCGAGCTCGACGAGGGCGTTGAGCGGCTCGCAATGAGCGTCGTTCGCCACGCGAGGATAACGCACGGGCCCGTCGATGCGCACGCCGTGTTGGCGCAGGGCCTCGCTCGCGAAGCCGAGGCCCACCCCGGAGGGCAGCGCCGCTCGCGCCACCTCGAGGCTGCTTCGCCAGATCTGGACGCGCGCGTAGGCATAAGGGTCGGTGTTTCCGGCGAAGCGCTCGCGGATGAGCGGCGAGAGCGCGAGCGCCGCCACCACGCTTACGGCCGCGGTTGTGAGGAGCGCCCGGCGGCCGAGGCCAAAGAGCATGAGCGCTGCGCCGAGCGCGAGCAGGCCCGAACGCGAGGCCGAAGCCAAGACGCCGAGCGCGAGGAGCGCGACGAGCACGAGCCAGCGCCGATCGCGCCTCGCTTTGGACAACGCCCACACGCACGTCGGCACGAGCAGCGCCGCGAGATCGTTCGGGTTGTAAAACCCCGCGCGCGCCCGACCGGCGAAGAGCAGCGCCTCGATGACGGCGAAGAGGGCGTGGCCCGCGGCCACGAGCATGACGAGGTCGAGCAGCGTCGCGGTGTGATCGCGCTCGGCTACGAGCAGCGTCATGTAGAGCGCGCACACCATGACCACGCTCACGAAGGACTGCGCGGCGAGCCCGCCGTTCGGCGCCCAAAGGAGCGCCGTAGCTACGACGAAGAGCGCGAGGGCGGGAGCTGTGAGCTGCCAGCGAGGTACGAGCGCCGCCCGCGGCCACGCCGCGAGACAAAAGATCGTGACGAGAAGGCGCGGCACGAAGGCCGAGGCGTGCTCGGTCGCCCCCGTAAAGCTCGTGGCGGCAAAGAGCATAAAGGCGGCGGCGGCGAAGAGGCTGCGTCGTCTTATGGAGGTCATGCGAAGAGAGGAGGGGCGCGACCCGCGCTCGAGGGCAACGGGTCGCGCCGTGAGATCCTGGCTGCGATCAGGCGTCGACGTCGACGTCGTTGACGACGTTGGTGAGGTTGTTGGTGTCGTCGACGCGCCATTGATCGCATATAGCGTCGCTGTCTAGGTCCATGCCGGCGCCGGTGGTGAAGGTGCCTGCGGCCTGCCCCTCTTCAATGCCCGTAGTGTCGCAGCCGTTCGCGCCCGTGAGCGTGTTCGTGCCGTTATAATAGTTGTACTTGTTGCCGGACTCGGGCCTCCAGTTGCACCAGCCGCATTCATAGGTGTCGTTCTCGGCGTAGCTCGACTTGGCAGCCGTGTAGAAGGCCTTGAGGTTGGCCTTGGCCTCGGACTGCTTGGCCTTGGCCTGGAATCTCATGAAGTTCGGGATGGCGATCGCCGCCAGGATGCCGATGATCGCGACGACGATCATGAGCTCGATGAGGGTAAAGCC
>CAYXQW010000440.1:2362-2809 GCA_964466695.1 uncultured Bdellovibrionales bacterium | reverse complement strand
GCGCCCTTCGAGACGGGCTCCTTCGGAGCCCTCCTCAGGACTAACGGGTAATATTAGCCACGTCCTCAGGGCTAACTAACGGGTAATATTGGCCGCGCCCTTCGAGACGGGCTCCTTCGGAGCCCTCCTCAGGACTAACGGGTAATATTAGCCACGTCCTCAGGGCTAACTAACGGGTAATATTGGCCGCGTCCCTGAGGAGCCTTGCGCAGCAAGGCGTCTCGAAGGGCGCGGCCCTCAAAACTCGATCTCAGCGCCGCCCTTCCAGAGCTTGCCCGTCTTCGCAAAAGCGACCGTGGCGAGCGCCAGCGCGCCCTCGGCGCTCTCGGTCGGGCTGCCCGGGGCCTCGGGGCCGCCCATGTCGGTCTTGACCCAGCCGGGGTCGAGGGCGTTGACGGCGATCTTGCCTAAAAGCTCGCGCGCCATGAGCATGGTGAGGCCGTTGAG
>CAYXQW010000440.1:0-2352 GCA_964466695.1 uncultured Bdellovibrionales bacterium | reverse complement strand
GATAGCTCGCGATGCGGTCTTCCTGCATGCCGTTCATGGTGCCCGCCCCCGAGCTCACGTGGATGATGCGCGGCTCGACACCTTTAGTAAGGAGCGGGATGAGGACTCGCGAGAGGTGCCAGGGACCGAGGAGGTTGACCTTCAAGCTCTCCTCGATGGCGTCCTCGGGCTCGTCCAAGAGCCCCACGGCGTCGTCGCGGGTGATCATGACGGCGGCGTTGTTGATGAGGATGTCGAGCGCGCCCCACCTCTCGCTCACCACCCGCGCGATCTCGGCCCACGCCTCCGGCTCCGAGACATCGAGCGCGAGCGTTACGAGCCGCCCGCCGGCCAAAAGCTCGAGCTCTTGCGCCGCGCGCGTAAGCCGCGCCGGGTCGCGCGCCACGCCGATGATCGACGCTCCCTCGGACAAGAACCGCCGCGCGATCTCAAAGCCCACGCCGCGCGAGACGCCGGTGAGCACGATGCGCCTTCCTTCGAGTAACTTCGCCATATGAAACCTCCTGGCACCCTTAAGTACCGCGGCCGTCAGGGCAGCGGCAAGCCACGACGTGTGTTATGAGCGAGACCGCCATGACCTGCCATGAACGCTGGCTCTGCCGCGGCGAGGAGACCTGCCGCGTGTTCTTCGTCGATCTCGAAGAGGCGCGGCTCGCAAAGCTCGACCGCTTGCTGGCGTTTGCCCCTGCGCCCAAAACCGCGCCCAAGACCATCTTCATCATCCGCTCCGAGGGCGAGGGCTTCGAATTCACCCGGCGCCCCGACACCCCGGGCAAAATACACACGGCGAGCTCCGTCGTAGCGCTCGCGGGCAAGCTCTGCGAGCTCTCGGGCTGGCCGTTGTTTCGCCTCGAGGTGCTCCGCCGCGAAAAACGCGCGCTCTTGTTGCAAGGCGAGGACGCGCCCGCGCTCGCCGCGGGCCTTGCGCAAAGGGGCTGGGAGCGGATCGCCGGCAGCGTCACCACCGAGGCGACGGCGCCAAAGCCGAGCCTCATGCTCCTCGGCCCCGAGGAGGAGAGCCTCGCGGACGCCGTGTTGGTGCGCGCGATCTCTCGCGATAGGCTGCCGACGGGCGCGTCGATCGTCCCCATGGAGGCCGAGGACGCGACGGCGGCGCTCGGGGCTACGGCCCTCGCGCGCGGGGACAGCAAAACGCGGCCGGCGCTCTGTGAGCACGCCGTACGCCTCCTCTATCGCAACCGCGAGAGCGCGCTCGTCGCCATAGAAGACTTGGGCCTCGGCGCCGCCACGCCTTTTGCGCGCGCGCCTGCGAGCCCCACGCAAACCACGCTCGCAACGATCGCCATCGGCGCCATCGGAGTGCGGGTCTTGGCCACCGGCCTCGCGCAAGCGGAGCACGAGCAGCTCGCCTACTTCCTCGCGGGGTTCCATGAGGCAAAGCTCTCCTCGCCGATCTTCGCCGCGCTCGAGGTCTCGCCCGCAGGCTACCGCTCCGTCTGGTCCTTCGGCCCCCGCCACCTCGCGCGCTCTGACGAGCCGTGCTTTAAGCGCCTGCTGCGCACGCTCGACGCCTTCGTGCAGCACGTAGAGCTCCACCACGACCCGACCCACGTCATCTTCCTCGGCTCGGCGGTGGCGAAGGACGGCGCGCTCATCTGGCTCTCCGGCGAGGCGAACAGCGGCAAGAGCACGCTCGCCATGACGCTCATGGCCGCGCACGGCTACACCAACTTCGCGGACGACCTCGTCGCCTGGCACCCGCACAAGCAGCACGCCCGCGCCTTCCCGAAGGCCGTGCGGCTCCGCCCCGCGGCGTACGACTTCATGACCGAGCTTTTAGAGAAGGGCATCCGCGTCCCCCCGACCGAGGACGCGCTCGGGGTGTGGATCATAAATCCAGCGGTCGAGTGGCAACGCGAATCGCCCGAGACCCTCGCCTCGGGGCTCTTCGTCGCGACGCGCTTCGACCAAGAGCTCGCCGCGCCCTACGAGCTCACGAAGCTCGACGCCGGAAAGCTCCGCGCAGCCGCGCAAGAGCAGCTCCAAACCGGCGAGAGCGAAGAAGAGATGCAGGCCGCGGTCGCGGCGATAAGCGAGAGATTCTGTGGGCTGAGGCTCGTCTTTCGCGATCGCTTCGCCGCCGCAGCAGCGCTCGCTGCCACGGCGGCCGAAGTGAAGAGAAAGACTACTTGCTGATGTGCACGAGCAGGTCGACGATCTTGTTCGAGTAGCCCCACTCGTTGTCGTACCAGGACACGACCTTGACGAAGTTATCGCTCAAGGGGATGCCGGCCTTGGCGTCGAAGATCGACGTGCGCGCGTCGGTGATGAAGTCGCTCGAGACCACCTCGTCCTCGGTGTAGCCGAGGATGCCCTTGAGCTCGCCCTCGG
>CAYXQW010000439.1:0-2811 GCA_964466695.1 uncultured Bdellovibrionales bacterium | reverse complement strand
GCGCGACTAAACTTGTTCGCATGCGCTTTAGTTCGGGTTGCCTGTCTTCTCTACTCTGCCTGTTGACAGCTTGCACCAACCCACTGCTCAATCAACTCCCTGATATCCCTCCGCCCAACGACACAACCTGCGTCGGCATGGTCGCGCCGCAAAACCTTCAGGCGACGGCCTACGTCGACCGCGTCGAGCTTAGCTTTGAGAGCACGACCGACTCGACGTTCACCATGATCATCCAGCGCCGCCGCGAAGGTGAGACCTTCGGCACGCTCGAGCACTTGGATGGTAACGCGCGCGCGTATGCCGACACCACCTGCATCGCGCGCAACCAGTGGTGCGAGTACACCGTGCAGGCTGTTCGTAGCGACTGCCAGACGCCGACATCCGAGGCCGTGCGTGCCTACACTCTGCCCAATGCCCCGAGCGACGCGCAGGCGCAGCTTGCGGTCGGTCAAGCCACGGCAGATGTTGCGCTCACCTGGAGCGACACCAATCTGGCGTTATCAGACTACGTGGTCTCACGGCTCGATGCCGACTGTCTCAATGTCCAGGCGACTGTGACGTTGGCTGCAGGTGTGACGCGGTGGGATGATTCTGGCATCGCGCTCGATACCGTTTTTTGTTACTCGATCGCGGCACGTAACACGACGGGCGATAGTGAGGCGGTCACGGTCTTGGCGGGTCCGGCGCCGGCGCCGCCTTCAAATCTGTCGGCTGCGACGTGTGGCCCGGAGTGCATCCATCTCACCTGGACCGATCGCAGCACCACCAACACGGCCTATCGCCTCGAGCGCGCCGCAGGCGCCAGCGACGCTTATGTGGAGCTCGAAGGGTCGCCGTTGCCTGCGTCGGCCACGAGCTTTACGGACACGGCGGGTCTGGCGCCCGGCGTGATGTACCTCTACCGAGTGACCACGGTTGGCACGGCTGTCGAGAGCGTAGCCTCGACCACGGGCGCAACGAGCGCGCATCCGAGCCTCGCGTGGGGCGGTGCGCCGTCGCTCGCGGGTGCCTGCGAGCTGTCGGTGCCTGGCACCGCAACGCTCGACACGGCGCATGGCGCGGTGTTTGAGAGTGGAGCCGAAAGCTACATCAGCAAAGCGAGCTCGGTTATCGCCACGGCGAGCGGGGTCCAAGGTACGTTGACCGATCTCCTGCCGGGAGTCTTCACCACGCGCTGGACCGTCACCGACAGCCTGGGCGGGACGAGCACGCTCGAACGCGCCCTCGCGCTCGACTTTGACCCAAGTACAACGGTGTATACGACCGACGTGGCGCTTCCCGTGGCCGCGCTCGGCCGAGACGGCATGGTAGGCCGGCAGGTGTGGTTCTTGCCCGACCCCACCATTAGCTACGCTACCGACTGCCACGGATGCGTCGGAAACCGCGGCTCTCTCGCGATGGGAGCGTATTTCGGCTTCGTGCTTACGGCCAACGAGCAGCTCGTGGCGTTCGGTCATCGCGACTTCGGCATGCTTGCCGACGGCACGCCAAGCACGGTCTCGGGCGCCGGTGCACGATTGCATCCCGTGCCGGTCTGCGCCTCGGGGGCCATCGACAACGGCGATTGCGCGCCGCTTTCGGGCGTTTTGGCCGTGACCTCCGGCGGCATGCACTCATGTGCGCTGCTCGAGTCGGGGCGCATCCAGTGCTGGGGTCACAACACTTATGGGCAGCTCGGCGACGGCGGGCTTACTGGCAACGGGCGCGATCATCCTACGACCGTGTGCACGAGCGGTAGCGACGCGACGTGCGTCCCACTCGAAAACGCGGTGGCTGTGACCACGGGCTACTTTCATACGTGCGCGTTGCTCAACGACGGCACCGCGCGCTGCTTTGGCAGGCAGGATGACGGGCGACTCGGGAACGGCGTGACGGGCCCCGGCGGTTTTCCGAACCCCGTGACGGTTTGCGCGAGCGGCTCGGGCAGCGCATGCCCGGCCCTCGGCAGTCTCGTCTCTATTTCGGCCGGTGAGGCACATACCTGCGCGCTGACGAGCACAGGTGGGATCGTGTGTTGGGGCAGAAACACGGCAGGTGAGCTCGGCGACGGAACGACCACCAACCGGGCCATTCCCGTGCCGGTGTGCGCGTCCGGCATGACCGGCGGCGGCTGCGTAGCATTGACTGGGGTCAAGGCGGTGTCGGCCGGGTCACATTCCACGTGCGTGGTGGTCGGTGAGTTCGGCGACGTGCAGTGTTGGGGCGACCAAACCAACGGGGTGCTCGGCAACTGCCAGACGTCCTCGCTGACCGTCTCGAACCCTGTCGTTGTCGGTGATGAGCCGACCTGCACGGGTCCGCCTATTTCTCTCGCCGTGGCGATCACTGTTGGGGCCGACCACGCCTGCGCGCTGCTCGAAAATGGCACGGCGCAGTGTTGGGGCTTGGGAGGATTCGGCCGGCTCGGTAGCGGTGACACGACGACGCGCCCGTATGCGGGAGACGTCTGTGCTTCGGGTAACCTCCCGTGCCCCGCCAAGCTGACGCAGCTCATCGCGATCGCGACGGGACCGCTCGCTCAATCGACTTGCGCGCTCACTGCGGCGGGTACGGTGCGCTGCTGGGGATGGAATGCTGCCGGAGAGCTTGGCGACGGCACGCTGGAGAATCGAGCCAACCCATCCGCGGTGTGCTCGGCGGGGGCATGGGACGGTGCGACTTGTAGCGGCGCGCCGCCGTTTGCCAGTGCGGCGCTGCGCGCCTGCGGCGACGTCTTGTTGAGCGTGCCATGAGGACCACCGCGAGGTCTCGCGTCAATTGAACATCAATGTCCGATGATGTACGTTAAAGGACATGACGAAGGCAACGGCA
>CAYXQW010000438.1:0-2823 GCA_964466695.1 uncultured Bdellovibrionales bacterium | reverse complement strand
TGGTGTGCTGTAAAATAAACATCAAATCCCTTTGGAAGGTTTTTTGGAAAATGAGTAAGATACACTTTTTTACTGAAATGTTTTATACACATTCCATACGGTGGCCGGGTCCCATCTGAAAAAACTTTCCGATCATGGTTACCCCATATGTATTGAAAATGACCATTGAAGTTTGATTTTATATCGATCCACGAACCACATAATATCAAATCACCGAGAAAATAAACAGTATCAGTTGGTCTAACCAATTGGTTATGATTTTCTCTGATAGCACCATTCATTTCCTCAATGGTTTGAAAAGGTCGATTACAATATTTTATGATATTGTAATGGTTAAGGTGACATTACCAGTCAGCGGTAAGCCACACATTGCTACCGCCGACAATATTCCCTCCATTCAACATTTTATTTTACCTTTCGTAAATTATTTCTCTTAACAATTTGAGAAACAGCAGCAGATGATATACCTAAATTTTTAGCAATTTCTTTATTTTTTGTGGTTGGTAACATCAATTCAACTTCTTTAATTCTTTGTTTACTTCTTTCTTGCAAACTTACCGTTAATATATTAATTTTATCCCACTTTCTATTCAATACTGGCAAACCAAGATTAATTATTTTCTTTTTTAAATACTTTAAAATTAACGGTGCCAATCAATTGTAAACTTTCTTTCACAATTTATTTTAAATCGTACTCTCTAACATTCATAATAGCGTTTTTACCCTTTACGGTTATTGCACCTGCTTTGTTCAAATACATATTCTGGATCAACCAATTTTTTGCCTCATACCAATCATCTTTTGAAATTTGATGGCTTCGGAATGCTTCCACATACCTATTATCTTTTACGCCGGCATAAGATGATTTATATCCTCTTGTATAAACCAAGACAATTTTTTGATTTCTGTTCAGTTCATCGGTAGCAATTTCTTTTTTACCAACCAACCATTCATAATCATCACCCTTATTCACATAAAAGGTAATTCCGGTATCTTTACCAAGGAAAATACTATTTGAAACTAAAACCACACCATTTAACAAGGCTCCACCAAGGTGACGGGGTTTTTCTTTTTCAAAGAAAGGATGATTCGATCCAAGATTCACCACCTTTTCTGTTTTGATGTCAAAAAAGGAATAATATGTCCTTGAACCACCATCCCAATAAGAATCCAAACTTTGAGGAAATTTATCTTCGATTACCTTGAATTTCCTTCCTTTATAATTTGGAAAAGTTCCATTCAAAACCTTCTTCATGTTCACTGTCAATTTTGAAACAATAATCGACATTGTAATTCTCCTCTCTTTTGTAACTATTTATGTCAAATTACTCTTCCTTTTCATATTCATACTTGTTTTTGATTTTTTTATTGAAAAAGGTTCCTTTGGATTCAGATGTTAGAAATCTCGTATACATGTATTCGGATACATTGAAATAAACATACTCACTTTCATCAACAAAAGTAATGAAAAGTTCTTTATTGTGTTTATCATATCCAATTTCTCTGATAACACCACTATCAACACTTTCCATGAAAACCATAAAACACCTCGCATTTTTTCTTTTATTATAACATAACATCAATGGTTTGTCAAGATAAAAATATATCAACAAATTCGACAGGTTATTTTAAATTCAAAAATCGAAAGTATTCTCCGTGTCTTTCTTCAAGTGTTATTGAGTGCATATTGCAAATATTATTTTCACCTACAACATCATCAACAACCTTGCAAAAAAATCCCACTGTAATAGCCTTAATGTTATCGCAATTTGCACAACATTTGGCATTTCGATAGCCATAATTTTCTTTGTTCATTTTATAATTTATCTTTGATCAAAGCTTTGATTTTTTCAAGTTGTTCTTTTACTTCGGCTGTTGCTTTTACAATTGCTTCGTCCAAAATACCAGAAACTTCACCAAAAAGTTTCTTGTTATTCTGCCATATAAAATAAAATGCTACAGTTGAACCCAAAACACCCAATAAAAATCCACCAATAAACTGCATAACTACCTCCTATTCATAATCATATCCGTGTCTGACTTTCCAATAAGATTTTAATATATCCTGTCTTTTTTTATTTAATTTTTTCAATGCCTCACGGTCAGCATCTTCTTCACCTTTCACACCTCTAGCATGTGCCATTTCATGTTGGATAACAATCTCTTTCATATCTTTATCAAAATTTGAATCCTGGTTGTAGATAATCATATGTTTGTCACCATACATAACATGAAATGCATGAGGATTATCTCCAAGTTTCATTTTGGCCATTTTCTCCAACCGTCTTTTTGCAATATTGTACTCTTTCTTTGGCAATTCAAGTATATCTGCGTTCATATTACTATTTATAAAAAAACAAGGGAGATATTTCTATCTCCCTTTTCACCCTTTCAAGGCTTTATTTTATTGAAATTTTTGTTTTCTTCTTTTCAGGTTCTTTGAACACAAGGGTAAGAATACCATCCTTAATCTCAGCGTCAACTTCCTCGGTTCTTGAAACCGTAAATCGCTTATGTAGGTTTTTCTTATGTCCTGTAGCTGAAACCTCCCTTTCACCGCTTACAGTCAACAGACCATCAGACAACTCCACCTGTAGGTTCTCCTTATTGAAACCAGGAACTTCAATTTCAATTACAAGGTTTCCTTCCTTATCGGTATATTTGTGATCACCGAAGATGTCATCAAAATCCCCAAAAAATCTTGTAAAAATATCATCCGGATCATCTGATGAAAGTTTAAATGATGGGAAAAATCCCTTTCTCCTTAATACTGGTAACATAACTCTAAAACCTCCTTCTTCTTCGTTTCTTATAAGGTAATCA
>CAYXQW010000437.1:0-2824 GCA_964466695.1 uncultured Bdellovibrionales bacterium | reverse complement strand
CGCGATGGCGCTCGGGGTGTTGCTCGGCGACACCATGGGCCTGCCGGTGTTCGTCGCCGTGCTCTTGCTCGTGCTCGCCCTGCTCCTCGTCGCGGTCGCGCTCCGCCGCCGAACCGGCATATTCTTGGCCGCGGGCTTCGCCTTTATAGCGCTAGGAGTCGCCGCCACCGCGACCGATCCTCTCCCCACGCCCATCGAGCCCGTGTGCGCCGACGCGAGCTCGCTGTGGCGCGTGCGCGTGGCGAAGGTCTTAGGTCGCGTGCACTACTTCCGCGGCGACGAGCTCGCGCGCCGGGTCTATCTCGAGGTGCTGGCCGAGCGGTGCGGCGAAGACTGGCATCCGCGCGAAGGTCTTGTCACGGCGCGCCTGCTCGACCACGGCGTCCTCGCCCGCGGCGACGTCCTCGACGCCCGCCTCAACATCGAGCCGTTCGACCTCGCCCGCAACCCGACCGACCCCGACCCCTTCTTGTTCGCTCGCCGCGATGGTCTCGGCGGTCGAGCCTTCGCCCTCTCGCCCTATGCCTTCGTGACGCACGGGCGGGGCCTGCACGCCTGGTTGGATCGCGCCCGCGACGCCGCCTCGGCACGCTTCGAGGCGCGCCTCGGCCATAACCACGCGGCCTTGGCCAAGGCCTTGTCGAGCGGCGACCAGAGCGAGATCGACGACGACATGCGCGAGCGCTGGTCGGCCGCCGGCATCACCCACCTGCTCTCGGTGAGCGGCCTGCACATCACGCTCGTCGCGACCCTGATCTTCTTGACGCTCGCTTGCGCGCTCGCCCTCGTCCCCGGTCTAGCCGAACGCTGCTCGGCGCGCCGACTGGCGGCGCTCGCCGCCATCCCCTGCGTCATCGTCTTCTGCCTCTGGGCTGGCTCGCCCGCCCCTGCCGTGCGCGCCACGGTGATGGGGGTGGCGCTCCTCTTGGGGCTCGCGCTCGGACGCTCACGCGCGGTGCTCAACTCGGTCGGCCTCGCCGGCATCCTGATCCTCATCGCCGCCCCCGCGAGCCTCTACGACCCGAGCTTCTTGCTCTCGTTCGTCGCCATCTTGTTCTTGCTCTTGACCCCGGCGCTTCCCAAGACCGCGGGCAAGCTCACCCGCGTCTTGCGCAACCTGCAAGGCATCGTCCTCGCCTCCCTAGTGGCGACGCTCGCCACCTCACCCATCACCGCCTATTACTTCGGGCGCGTCTCGCTCGTAGCGCCCATAACCAACCTCGTGGCAGTGCCGCTCGGCTCGGGCCTCGCGACCCCGCTCGCGCTCGCCTACACGATCGTGTCCGCCTTCTCCGAGGCCCTCGCAAAGCTCTTGGCCGCGCCGCTCGTGCTCGTGCTCGAAGCGCTCGAGCTCATCGCCGCCTACGGCGCCAAGATCCCCCTCGCCGCGCTCGATCTCCCCGCCCCGAGCTCTCTCGAGCTCGCGCTCTACTACGTCGGGCTCTTATGCCTCGCCCTCGGCTTCCGAGCACGACGGGCGCGGCGCCTCGGCGCGCTGGTGATCATGCTCGCGGCCGTCGTCATGACCTCGCGCCTCTGGCTCGAAGGGCGCGCGCGCGACCTCGTGGTCACCTTCCCATACGTCGGCCAGGGCGACGCCACGCTCATCCGCCTGCCGAATCGCGAGGTCATGCTCGTCGATGCGGGCGGCAGCCACGAGCCTAAAGCCCCAAACCCAGGCCAGCGCATGCTCGCGCCGCTCTTACGCCAACGCGGCATCCGCGCGCTCGACCTCGCCGTGGTGACTCATCCTCATCCCGATCACCTCAACGGGTTCTCGTATCTCGGCGAGCACTTTCGAATAGGAGAGCTCTGGTGGAACGGCGAAGGCGGCGAGCTCCCCATAATGCAGCGCCTGCTCGAGGTCACGCGGCGCGGCGGCGGCAAGATCGCGACGAGCGCCTCTCTACCCGCGCGCATAGAGCGCGGCGGCGTCGTGATCGAGGTCTTGCATCCACGAGGCGACCTCGGGCCGGAAGAGATCCCACAAGACCCAAACAGCCTCTCCATGGTCCTGCGGCTCACCTACGGTGAGCGCTCCTTCTTGCTGCTCGCCGACATCGGCGTCGAGGTCGAGGCCGCCCTCGCCCAGGCGTGGTCACAAACGAGCGTCTTGAAGGTCGGACACCACGGCAGCGACACCTCCTCGAGCCCGGACCTGCTCGCGGCCACGAAGCCTCTCCTCGCGGTGATCTCCGTTGGCCACCGCAACACCTTCAAGCTCCCGAGCGAGGCGGTCCTTACGCGCTACCGCGAGGCGGGCATCGAGATTTTGCGCACCGACGTCGACGGGCTCATCGAGCTTCGCACCGACGGCGAGCGCCTCGAGGTGCGTACGCACCGGGGACGCACCTTCTCTTTTTGAGATCGCTACAACAGCTCGCCGAGGTTAGCCGCGATCACGCCGTCATCCGTCGCGTCGCTGATGAGTCGCGCCGCGCGCGCGGCCAAGTCCGCCGCGACGGCGATCCGAAATTCGTTGTTCGTCCCGATGTTGGTCGGAAACGCCGACGAGGAGAGGCTCCGCCGCGAAGACTCGATACCGCCCTCGCGAAGGAGGCTCATCACCCGATCGGCGAGCTGCACGTCGTAGCAGGCATAGACATCGACCATGGGATCATCGGTGCCGGCCTCGTCGAGCTCGGCCACGAGCGGCTCGTTGCAGACGGGGCAAAAAGAGACCTCCGACACGTACTCGGCGCGACAAATTGGGCAAAATGGCATCTTGAGACCTCCATGGTGACCTTAACTCTATTCTAGGTCATCCGACGCTCGCGCGCTCTCCGCAATTGACCTCGCCCTCGCCACGAGCGAACAATGCGAT
>CAYXQW010000436.1:0-2842 GCA_964466695.1 uncultured Bdellovibrionales bacterium | reverse complement strand
GACGAGATCGGGCAGCTTCAGGCCATGGCCACGGGCATCCCCGTCGTCTTCCTCGCGGTGGCGGCCTTTTTGCTCAGCGTCATTCTGTCGCGGCTCGTCGGTACGCAGCGACAGCAGATAGGGACCATGAAGGCGCTGGGTTACACGAGCGCGGCGGTCGGGCTCCACTACCTGTCATTCGCGGTGGTGATCGCCTTGCTCGGCACAGCCCTCGGCCTCGGCGGCGGCCTGCTCATGGGCAAGAGCCTCGCTTCTATCTACGCCGAGCTCTTTCGCTTCCCGCGGCTCGTGTACGTGATCGAGCCGCACGTCGCGTTGATCGCTTTGGTGCTCAGCCTCTCCGCGGCAGCGCTCGGCGCCGCGGGAGCCGTGCGGCGAGCCGTCGGCCTTACGCCTGCCGAGGCCATGCGCGCGGAGGCGCCAGCCTCATTCGAGCCTTCGGTGCTCGAGCGCTTCGGGCTCGCGCGCGTCGTCTCGGAGCAAGGGCGCATCACGATACGCAACCTCGCGCGCCGCCCATGGCGCGCGGGGCTCACGAGCCTCGGGATCGCCGCGGCCGTCGCCCTGATCGTCGCCGGGGCCTTCTTCCGCGACGCCTTGGCGCTCATCGTCGATCACCAGCTAAGACGGTCCTTGCGCGCCGACGCTGTGGTGACGTTCACGCAGGCGCTGCCCGAGCACGTCGCCCTCGAGGTACGAAGGCTCCCGGGCGTGCTCGCGAGCGAGCCCTTTCGTGCTGCGTCCATTCGGCTTCGAGCCGGGGCGCGCACCTTCCGGACCGGCCTCGTAGGTCAAGGAGCGCCAGTAAACGGTCTGCCGCGCCAGAACCGGCTGCTCGACCGCGACGGCGCTCCCGTCGCGCTCCCCGCGCGCGGGCTGCTGTTGAGCCGCTTCCTCGCCGACTCGTTGGCTGTGCGGAAGGGAGATCCTGTGTCGATCGAGTTTCTGGAGGGGCGACGGCACGAGACGATCGCGAGGGTGGCCGGGGTCACAGACGATCTCTTGGGTGTCCAGGCCACGATGAGCCTGTCCGAGGCGAACCGCCTGCAAAGAGAGGGTCCGTTCATCTCGGGGGTCTATCTCTCCGTAGATGCGGGCGAGGAGCGCGCCTTGTACACGCGGCTACGCGGGCTGCCCAAGGTCGCGGGCGTAACCCTCAAACGCGCCGCCATCGCTTCCTTCGAGAACACCCTCGCCGAGCACATCGTGTTCTTCGCGATGGTGATCGTCGGTTTCGCCGTCGCCATCGCCATCGGGGTCGTCTACAACACGGCCCGCATCAGCTTCGCGCAACGCCAGCGTGAGCTCGCGACGCTCAGGGTCATCGGCTTTAGCCGCGCCGAGGCGTGGGGCGTGCTGGTAGGTGAGCTCTTGGTGCAGGTCGCCCTCGCGCTCCCGGTCGGGTGCGTGCTCGGCTGGGTGTTCGCCTACGCGAGCTGTGAATTTTTGAGCAGCGAGCTCTTCCGCATCCCGGTCGTCATCACCCCGGCGACGTACATCTTCGCCTGCCTCGTCGTCGCCGCCTCGACCGGCCTAGTCGCCGGCATGGCGCGCAGATGGGTCGCCGCCCTCGACCTGGTGGAGGCTTTGAAGACCCGTGAATAAGGAGGTTAATATGCGCCGAGCGCTCTGGATTTTTACAGCCGTGGTGGCCACGATGGGCATCGTGTGGGCCGTAATGCCCGCCCCGCACAAGGTGGAGCTCGCGCGCGTGACGCAAGGACCCTTGCAGCTCACCGTCGCGGCGACGGGGAAGGCACGCATTCGCGACAAGTTCCTGATCGCCGCCCCGGTGACCGGGACCTTGCAGCGGCTCTCGCTCTTGCCTGGTGATGTCGTCGCGGCCGGGGAGCTCTTGACGGCTATCGAGCCGCTCTCGGCCACGCCGCTCGACGCGCGCGACTATGCCGTGGCGCGCGCGCGCGCGGACGCCCTCGTGGCGGCGACCATGGAGGCGACGGCCGCGCTCGAGGGGCGCCGCCTTGCCCTGGCACATGCCCAACAGGAGTGGGAGCGTGCGTCGGCGCTCGCCGCAGAGGACGTCTTGCCTCGTAACGAGCTGGAGCGCGCACAGCTTACGCGCGATGTGCGCGAGAACGAGCTCGCCGCAGCTCAACAAGGGTTACAGAGAGCTCGCGCCGAGCTCGCGGCGGGCCGGGCGAGCCTCAAAGCAAATCAGACGGGCAAGAGCGCGCGGAGCATACCTGTGACCTCGCCCATCGCAGGGCAGGTGTTGCGCGTGCTCCGCAAGGACGCCGGCCCGGTGGAGGCGGGGGCGGCCCTCGTCGAGCTCGGAGATCCCACCGAGCTCGAGGTCGTCCTCGAGCTGCTCAGCTCCGAGGCGATAGACGTCAAACCAGGCGCCAAGGTGACCCTCGAACGTTGGGGCGGAGCCCTACTCATAGGCGCGGTCGGCTATATCGAGCCATCAGCATACACGAAGGTCTCGGCGCTCGGGGTTACGGAGCAGCGCGTGGATGTCGTGGTCCACCCCGCCGGCGATGGTTTTTCGGGGCTCGCGGACGGCTACCACGTGGAGGGACGGATCGTGGTTATCGCGCATGATGAAGCGCTGCAGGTGCCAGTGTCGGCGCTCGTACGCAATGGCGACGCCTGGACCGTGTTCGTGCTCGACGAGGGTCGGGCGAGCTTACGCAGCGTCGAGCTCGGAGCTGTGACCGAAGACTCGGCCGAGGTGCGAAGTGGGCTCATGGTCGGGGAGGCGGTGATCGTACACCCGAGTGACAAGATCGAAGATCGGCAGCGGGTCGAGGAAGAACCGCGATCAAGGACGAGGTAGAACGGAATTGCTCAGATAGGCCTCGATCATCACGACGAGCTC
>CAYXQW010000435.1:0-2846 GCA_964466695.1 uncultured Bdellovibrionales bacterium | reverse complement strand
CCAAGCCCCTATATCCTGGTGCTCGATGGCCCCGTGCCCGCCAAAGGCCTCATGCGCGCGCAAGCCATCCTCGCCAAGCTCACCGAAGGCCGCTTCGGCTGCACGGCCGCCCCCCTCGGCAAACCCGCGGCCTTGTCCCTCACGGCCGAGCACCATGACGGCGCCCACACGAGCGTGGGCGAGACCGTCTCGGTCGCCGTGATCGCGCAGCTTGCAGTGAAGATCGAAGCCGCGCTCGCGCGGGCGCACCTCGTGCTTTTGCGAAACGGCGTCGTGGTCGCCCGCGCGTCCGCCACGAAGCTCTCCTATCCAAACCCCAAGCCCGGCACCTACCGCGCGGAGCTCTGGCTCGAGGTCCCAAATCTGCTCTTCGGCACGCACCAGGCGACGCTCGCCTACTCGGGGCGGCTGCGGGTAGCTCCATGAGGACCTTGCGCACCATCGCCGCCTTCTCGGTGGCGCTCTTGACGCTGCTCTGGCGGCGCACGTGCCGCTACGAGATAGTCTGTGATCCGCGCCCCGCGCTGCGCGCCCAGAAGAAGCCCTACGCCTACGCGCTCTTGCACGCCCATCAGATCGCCGCCGTCTTCGCGAGCGACGAGCCGACGCTCGCCGCCATGGTGTCGCGCTCCGCCGACGGCGATCTCATCGTACCTTTGCTAAAGCTCCGCCACATGCGCGCCGTGCGCGGCTCGACGCGCAAGGGCGATCGCGACAAAGGCGGCGCGGAGGCGCTCGCGATGCTCACGAAGCTCGCCTTTGAGCGCGTGCCCGTGTTGTTCGCCGTGGATGGACCGCGCGGCCCGCGTAACCACGTCCACCGCGGCATCGCCAGGCTCGCGCAAGAGACCGGCGCCGCCATCTTGCCCACGCTGGCCCTGCCGAGCCGGCGGTGGTTCCTTCGCCGCACTTGGGACCGCATGCAGATACCCGCGCCTTTTTGTCGCATACGGCTCATCTTCGGCGCGCCGCTCACGCCGCAGCCGGGCGGCGACCCCGAGGACTTGCGGCAGAAGGTCGCGCGCGCGCTCGACGCGCTCGAGGCGCGCTACGACCCGCGCGAGCACCCGTGAGAGCACGGCTTCTTGGCGTTCATGATCCACCATGCTACCGTAAGAGAGATGCGGTCGGTATTCTTCATGGGACTCTTGATCACGGGCGCGTTCGGCTCGGGCTGCCTGGGCTTCGAGGATGACAGCGCCTCTCTCGAGCAACACCCCCCGCCCGAGGCGAGCTTACGAGTGCCCGTCATCGCTCCCGTGGGAGCTCCTGTGACCATCGACGCGAGCGCATCGAGCGACGCGTTCGGCATAACGATCTATGTGTTCGACTTCAACGACGGCACCGAGCCTTTGACCGCGACCGAGCCCATCGTGCAGCACGTCTTCGCGAGGCAGGGGCTCTACAGCGTGCAGGTCACCGTGCAAAATCAAAGCGGCATGAGCGCCATGGCGGCGCAGGACATCGCCGTGCGCGACGACTACCCGAGCGAGCCCGCCTTCTGCGCCACCGCCGCCGACTGCGTGGTGGGCGACGAGTGCGCGGGCGGGGTCTGCTTCAGTACCGGGGGCGATCTTTATTAGCAGCGACGAGATCGCAGTAGAGCAGCGTGCCGCCCGTGGCTGCTACGGGGAGCAAAACGAGATTCAGCACGGGCACGGCGACGAGCAGCATGCAGGCCGAGCCGAACCCGAGCGACACCACCGTGCCTTGCCTCATCATTAGCCAGCGCTGGCGAAACGGTATGAGCTGACGCGCCCATGACAGGCCGATGAATTCCTGCGCGAGCAACAGCGCGGAGAACAAAAAGCCGAGCACGGTCGCGATAAAGGTCGAGACCGGCGGCAGCAGCATACCGAGCACCGCGAGCGGAGCGTTGACCTTGGCGAAATAGACGAGCGACCAGACGAGATCGCCGAGCGAGATACGAAGCGCGGTGAACATCCGCGGCACCGAGAAAGGCGCCTCCTCGGTCCCGAGCACGATCGCCTCGACGCGCTCGGAGAGGAGATCCAAAAAAGGCGCGGCGACGGCCTGACCTACGAGCATCAGCAACAAGATATTGAGCAAGAGCATAACGGCGAGGCCCACGGTCCAGAGCAGGCCGGAGGCGAAGCTCGTCAAAAACCGCAGCCAGGACGAGCCATCGACGAGGCCCTCGAGCCACACCGAAGCATCTTGCAAGAGCGGCACGAGAAACAACAAGGTCACCGAGAGCAAGACCCCGAAGAGCAAGGCGTTGACGAGGGCCGGCGCCAGCGCCAACAGCCAGAGCTTCTGGCGCTTGATAAAACCGAGGGCCGAGATGGGATAAGACGCGCCGCGAAAGAAGCGCGCCACCATGCCATCGGGCAGCTTACGCGGCGATACGCTCGGATCGACGGGGCTCATCAGTTGTCGTAGCAAAGAGGCGCGGGCTCTTTGCGCACCGCGGCCACCACCTCGGCGAGGCGCTCGGGGTGCGAAAGCAGGCCTTGCAGCAGCGGGTGGTGCTCGCTTATGGACGCGGCCTTCGCACCGCCGTCCCAGAGGCGCCGCCTTCGATCGAGGAAGCGGTAGATAGCGACGCGCGCCCCGTCGCCGATGCGACAAAAGCGGACGCCCACCACGAGGTCGCCGGCGTGAGTAGCATCGATCGTGACCACCTGCCCGCCGGCCTCGATGCGCTCGTGGGTGTCGGGCAGCGCGAAGGCGAGGTCGAGGAAGGTGCCGGGCCACAGCGACTCGCGCGTGGCGCAGCGTATGCCGCCCAAGCTGATATCGCTCGCCCAGAGGGGCTCGGCCAGACCTCGAGCGTGTACCAGCATGTACAAGGGGCTACGCGCCGAATCGCGCCGGTTGAGATA
>CAYXQW010000434.1:645-2859 GCA_964466695.1 uncultured Bdellovibrionales bacterium | reverse complement strand
CGCCGTGCGCCGCAGCCGCGCCGGCCTCTCGGATCCCGTGCGCCCCATCGGGAGCTTCTTGTTCATGGGCCCGACCGGCGTCGGCAAGACCGAGACCGCACGCGCGCTGGCCGAGTTCCTCTTCGACGACGAGCAGGCCATGATCCGCATCGACATGAGCGAGTACATGGAGAAGCACGCCGTCTCACGCCTGCTCGGCGCGCCCCCTGGTTACGTCGGCTACGACGAGGGCGGGCAGCTAACCGAAGCCGTGCGACGCCGCCCCTACGCCGTGGTGCTCTTCGACGAGATCGAGAAGGCTCACCAGGACGTCTTCAACATCCTGCTCCAGATCCTCGACGACGGGCGCATCACCGACGGCCAGGGGCGCACGGTGGACTTCTGCAACACGGTGCTCATCATGACCTCGAACGTGGGCTCCGGCGCCATCATGCAATACGCCGGGCGCGACCGCGAGCGCCTGCGCGAGGAGGCCAACGCCGCCCTGAAGGAGCATTTTCGGCCGGAGCTCCTAAACCGCATCGACGAGGTCGTGGTCTACGACGCGCTCTCCCAAGAGCACATAAAGGACATCCTCGAGATCCAGCTCCGACACCTCCGCTCTCTGCTAAAAGAGCGCGGGCTGACGCTAGAGCTCGAGGAGAGCGCCAAGGAGCACATCGCGCGCAAGGGCTACGACCCGGTCTACGGAGCACGACCCCTAAAGCGCCTGCTCCAAAGGGAGCTGCAAAACCCCCTCGCGAGCGCCATCCTCGCGGGCTCCTTTACGCCAGGGGACACCGTGATGGTGCGCGCCAAGGACGGCGTGCTCGTGCTCGAAAACGGCGCGCCGCAATGACGATGGTCGTTCCAAGCTAGAACCTACCGCGGGCTTTTGTTAGCCTCTCCTCGAAGATGACCGCCATTATACCCCTCACGGCTGCCTCCGAACCACGAAGCGGCGCGCGACCGGTCATCGGGTTTCTCCTCAACGAGGCGCTCACCAATATCTACAACGCCATGATCTTCGACGGCGCGCTCGCCGGCGCCGAGGAGGCCGCGATCGACCTGATCGCCTTTCGTGGCACTCGGGTAAACGAGGCCGAAGGCGAGGCTTACCTCACGCAGAACCTCGCGCTGTTGTCGCAGATCACCAAGGAGAGCCTCGATGGTCTCATCGCCGTAAATCTCACGGGCCAAACGTTGCTCGACCACATCCCCTTGGTAGGCAAGAGACCAATCGTGACGGTGCAGGTCTCGCGCTTTCCACACATCATCGCCGATAACCACGCGGGCATGCGGATCGCGGTCGATCACCTGGTGAAGGCCCACGGCCGCCGGCGCATCGCCTTCATCCGCGGCCGGCGTGGCTACGCCGACGCCGAGGCGCGCTACCAGGCATATCTCGACGTGCTCCGCGAGAACGGCCTCGCCTTCGAGCAAGCGCTCGTCTTCCAGGGTAACTTCATGCAGGCGGACGGCGTCGCGGCGGTGCGCGAGCTCTTCGACGAGCGGCGGGTGGTCCCCGACGCGATCGTGACCGCCAACGATTGGATGGCCTTCGGCGTCTTGAAGGAGCTCGAGGCGCGCGGCGTGCGTGTCCCGCACGAGCTCGCGGTGGTGGGCTTCGACGACTACGACGGGGCCGGGTTCTGTACGCCGCCGCTCACCACGGTGAGGCAACCGCTGCGCGCCATGGGGACACGCGCGGTGGAGATGATCATGACCGTGCTCCGTGGCGGCGCTGCCGCCCGCGCCGAGGTGCTGCCAACCGAGCTGGTCGTACGCCGATCTTGCGGCTGCATCTCTGAGACCGTGCTGCAAGCCGCGGCCGGCGCGGCCCGTTCAACGCGGCGACAAAGACGCGGCGCCCGGATCGACCTCGAGCGAGACGAGATCATCGCCGAGCTTTACGCTCACGGCGCGCCCGCGGCCGCAGAGCTCCCGCCGCGCTGGCCCGAGCGGCTCTTCGATGCCCTCGCGCGCGACCTCGAGGCGCCGTCATCCACCGCCTCTTTCGACACCCTCGAGGAGCTCTCGAGAGAGCTCGCCGCGCTCGGTCACCCGATCGCCCTGACCAACCGCTTGATCTCGGCGCTGCGCGGCGTCTGCGCGCCGCGACTTGCACCTGCCCCCGACAAGCTCGCGCGCGCCGAGGACATCTGGCAGCAGCTCCGCGTGGCGATCGAGGAGGCCTCATCGCGCCAAGCCCTCGATCACCAGGCGCAGGTGAAT
>CAYXQW010000434.1:0-635 GCA_964466695.1 uncultured Bdellovibrionales bacterium | reverse complement strand
AAGCTCTCCTCCATCCGTGATCTCGAGGCCATGCTCGACACCCTGGCAGGCGCGCTCATCGAGCTCGGCGTCCGCGACGCCTGCCTCGTGTTGCAAAGATCGACCGCGGCGAACAGCCCGCGCGTCGCGCTGCTCGTAAGCAACGGGCAGCGGCTGCGCGGCGAGGAGACCGGCCTCGCGACAGGCGAGCTCTTGCCAGCGGCGTTGAGCTCCTCGAGCCGCCGCCGCGCCCTCTTGAACATCCCGATCTTCCTGAGCTTCGAGAACAACCTTCAGCTCGGCTACATGATATGCGAGATCGATCACACCAACATGCTGGCGAGCGAGGTCCTCGCCGAATACCTCGGCGTCACCATCAACAGCGCCTCGAGCTTCGAGAGCATCTCCAACGACGTCCGCAATCGCCGGGAGCTCGAAGCGCGCCTCGAGCTCGAGCTTCGCGCCGTGCTCGAGGTGGTCAACGCCATCGCGAGCGGGGATCTCACCCAACGCGCCAAGGAGAGCAACGACACGCTAGGTCGCATCGCACGCTCACTGAACGACATGAGCGCGCAGATCTCGAAGATCCTGTCGGAGGTGCGCGCCGCGGCCGACTCCCTCGGGATGGCCACCAAGCAAATCTCGATCGCGACCGA
>CAYXQW010000433.1:0-2863 GCA_964466695.1 uncultured Bdellovibrionales bacterium | reverse complement strand
CTGCCATAATGATCTTGCTCTCGCCTACGGCTCATCCTTACTCACACACCCTTCCGTTCCCCGCGCACCACTGCGATCTCGGGCGGCCATGCTCGAGCCATGATCGTGTTCGACGTTCAGCGCGGAAGATCACCGAGAGCTTCAGCTCACCGTCACCAGGCCGTGCAGACGCTCGACGATCGCGTCGAGCGAGAGCACCTCGTCGACGGCGCCGGTATGAATCGCTTCCTTCGGCATACCAAAGACGATCGCCGAGTCCTCCGACTCGGCGATGGTGCTCGCCCCCGCCGCGTGCAAGATGCGAATACCTTCCGCCCCATCGGCGCCCATCCCGGTGAGCACCACGGCGATCACCTTCGGCCCGCGGAGCTTGGCCAGAGACGTGAACATGCGATCGATCGACGGCGTGTAGCGATCGGCGTTCACCGCGCTCACCAGGCGAACGGAGGGCTGCCCCGCACTGTCGGAGACCACCTCCATGTGCGCGCCTCCAGGCGAGATATAGGCGTGGCCGGCCAAGATCCGCTCGCCGTCCTCGGCCTCGTGCACGTGGAGCATGGAGATGCGATTCAGACGCTCGGCAAAAGCGCGTGTGAACTTCTCGGGCATATGCTGCGAGACCAGCACCGCCGTCGGCAGGGTCGGGGACAGGACCTTCAAGATAGCTTGCAGCGCCGGCGGACCCCCGGTCGAGGCGCCGATCGCCAAGATCCGCGAGAGGCGCCGATCGTCGATGGGACGTGGCACCTTGGCCGCGGGCGGCAGAGACGTCGTGGCCGACACCGAGGCCTTGCTCGACATACGGGCGAGCGGCAACACCTGCAAAGAACGCACCGCCGAAGCCTTACGGATGATCTCGTTCTTCAGGTCGGACAACTCGGGCGCCAAGAATCGCTGCGGCTTGGCGACAAAATCGAGCGCGCCGAGCTCCAGCGCCTGAAACACATCCTGCTTGCGGCTGTGCGAGCTGATGACGATGACCGGCGTCGGCATCTGCGACATCAACAGGCGCAGGAACGTAAAGCCGTCCATGCGCGGCATCTCGATGTCGAGCGTGATGAGATCCGGCTTGAGCATGGCGGCGAGCTTCAACCCCTGCTCGCCGTCCTCAGCCCTGCCGATCACCTCGAACTCGGAGCTATCCCCGAAGAACTCGGCGATGATCTGTCGGTTGTAGGCCGAGTCGTCGATCACCAGAACGCGGAGCTTCTTGATCGTCATGTGCTTACCTTCCCCCCTCGGTCGTACCCGGGTTACGCCCCCCTGACAACGGCTTGCGATACACGATGTCGTTCTTGAGCGAACAAAGCTCGAACTTGGTGCTCGCGTTGATCAGCGACTCGGAGTGGCCGAGCAACAAGAACCCCCCCGGCCGCAGCTTGCGATAGAACGCGTCGATCAGCCGCGCGCGGCTCGCGGCGTCGAAGTAGATCAAAACATTGCGGCAGAACACCACGTCCACGTGGGCGATCAACGCCATCGACGTCTCGTCCATCAGGTTCATGTGACCGAACGTCACCGAGTTCCGTATGTCTTCGATGAGCCTCCAAGAGTCACGCTCGCGGCGGAAGTAACGATCGCGCAGATAGGGATCGGTCTGCCTGAAAGAGTTCTCGCGGTAGAGACCCGCGCGGGCCAAGCGCAAAACCTTCTTGGAGATATCGTTACCGAAGACATCGAACGTGTACCCATGCGCGATCACGGACTCGCGCACGAGGATAGCGAGGCTGTAAGGCTCCTCGCCGCTCGCGCAGCCGGCCGACCAGATACGAACATGATCTTTCCGATCGCGCCCCTCGAGGAGCAGCGGCAGCACCTCGTCGGTGAAGGCCTTGAGCTGGTAGGCCTCACGAAAGAAGTAGGTCTCGTTGGTGGTGATGCGCTCGACTATCTCGTCGAACTCGCCCTGTTGATCGGGGCGATATTTGATGAGCCGATAGTAATCGCGGAAGCTCGTCAGCCCGTGGGCCAAGAGCCGCGGCTGCAGGCGCCGCTCGACGAAGAACTTGAGGCTGTCGTTGAGAAGGATGCCGCAGTACTCTCCGATCAGATCGCGCATGAGGAAGAACTCCTCCTGCGTCATGGTGACCGCCGCGGCGTCGAGGACCATTAACGCCCACCCCTCTGATTCGCGGCCAAGGCCTCGAGCGCCTGACGCACGAGCGGCTCCGTCTCGGCGTCGAGGCAGGACAAGATCATCTCTTGGCTCACGTATATCGCGCGATTGCAGAGCATCTCGGCCGCCGCCAAGCGCACGTGCCATGAACGGTGCTCGAGACAGGGCACCACGAGCGCCTGCGCCTCGTCTGCCCCGAGACGCATCGTCAACACGATGGCCTCGCGAACCACCTCGGGATCGGCGTGCAACAACGCGCGCTCGATGGCCGACACCAGGCCAGGTGGGCGCAGCCGAAAGAGGCTCTGCAAGGCGGCGATCGCCTCGGGGGCCTGGGAGCCGCTCGCCGCGCTCAGCAGCGTCGCGGCCGCCTTCTCGCCACCGACGCTCCCCAAGGAGCGCAAAGCCTCGGCGACGACCAGCGAGCTCGCGTCCTTGGTGCAGACGAGCAAAGCCTCGAGCACGCGCTCACCCCTGTAGTTACCGAGCGCCCGCGCTGCCGCCGCCCGCACGCCAGCGTTCTCGTCGGTGAGCCCGAGCACCACGGCGTCTTCGTCGACTCGACCTTTGTATACGCTGAAAGACTCTACCGCGGCGCGACGCACAGAGGCCTCGCGGTGCCGGCTCGCCGCGACGATGGTCGGCATGTCATCGTCACGACCTATGAGCCCAAGCACCACGATCCAGGCCGCGCGAACATCCCCGTCGGACAACACCGCCCGCAGCCTGTCAGCGACCTCCGAGGGA
>CAYXQW010000432.1:0-2874 GCA_964466695.1 uncultured Bdellovibrionales bacterium | reverse complement strand
ACGTCGCTCATCTCGTCGCCACCGTGACGCGAGCGGGCTACGTAGAAACCCTCCTTGGCGAGCTCGTCATCGACGATGCTCGCGATGTCTCGCATCACGCGGTTACCTTGCTCGTGCCCGAGGTAGCGATTGGTCCCGCCCAAGTTGCGGACGTCCCACTCGACGTAGAAGCCCGCATCCTCAGTCTCACTGACGTGCCTTACGGCGAGATCCAAGCTCGCGATCCGATCGAAGCTGCCCTCGCGGTTTGTGACCACGGGGTCAGCCCTCCTACCGCCCGCCGCCTCAAACAGCTCAATGGCGCGCACACGTCGCTCGCTCTCTGGCCTATCTTTGAGCATATTGGTTTTGAGCAGCGCCGAAACGGCCGCCTCGCGGCGCGCCTCGAGGGCGCCACGATACGGCTTTCTGCCCGCGGGCCAGGCAACCTCGGAGCGCTGCGCAAAAACGATCTCGGGAAAGCTCGCGACCGCGCCGAGCGGCGTGGTGCTCGCGCGCTTCGCCCACGCGGGCAAAGCCTCCTCGACCTCCTCGAGCACCTTCGCGGTGGTGCTCTCCTCATCTATCCGAGCCACGCCGACGTTGAGGGCGATGCCGCGCACCTCGGGGCGCACGGGGTGCTTGATGTCAGCGACACGTATGAGCCATTTACCACTTTGTTGGCGCAGGCTGCCGAAGACCTCGGGGCCGAGGCTCGAGAGGGCCGCGGGGTTGACCGGCACCTCGGTCTTCTGCTCGTAATCCGCGATCTGCGCGCGGATCTTGGCGATGCGCGCCTCTATGGCCGCGGGCTTCGCGTCCTCCCCGGTCACGGCGAGATAGACGCGATCACCGCGCGAGCGGAAGCGGTGCTCGGGCACCCCCATGGACTTGGCGAGGGCACGGATCACGGTGCTGCCCTCGACGTGCCCGAAGTAGGTGTTCAAGGACGTGAGGCCATCCACCTGAAAGACGAGGAGCGCCGCCGGCTCTTTCTTCTTCTTATGGTGATCGATGAGCCGCGCGATGGTTGGCGCCTTGTCGTCGTCGAGCAAAGAATCGGTGACCGTGTCGCGCGCCACCCCGCCCGAGATCCGCCCATTTTCATCATCGAGCTTGGCCCCGAGCGCCGTGGCGAAGAAGCGGTCGGCGTCGCGTGCGGTCGCCCCGCCCTCAATAAACGCCCTCCGCACCTCGTCCCGACGGCCCGCCTCGGCGTTGAGCTCGTCGAGCTTGTTCTTTGCACCATCGACCTCGCCATACACGGGGCGCTCGAGCCGCAAGGTCCTCGCCTCGACGTCCACGGGAAAATCATCGCGGAGGGCGCGCGGGGTCGCGGCCGCGCGTAAAAAGTCGTCGAAAGAATTGATGCCGACTTGCGTGAGCTTGGCTTTGCCGCGCGCGTAGATCCCTTGCAGCGCGGGCAGCTCCTCGGCCGTCGGCGCACCGCCACGCCGGCCGTAGCTCGTAAAGAGCTGCGCCTCGGCCATGGTGAGGCAAGAGAGATCGCGCGCCGCCGTGTATTGAACGACCCGCGCGACATCCACCCCCGGATCATGCGGCAGCTCACGCAGGCCTGGGAGATCGGGTAAGAAGAAGCCCTTGATCGTAGCGTCGCCGCCCGGCAAGCTACTACCGAGGAGCGCCGCGAGCGGCACCCAATACCCATCACCCTCACTGTCCTCCGGGTTATAAATGAAGACCTCGCGCTTCGCGCCATCGATCCCGGCGCCGCGCACCTTGGAGGCCGCGATCGCGTGTCTCGCGCCTCCCGGATATTCCACAGTGAGAACGATCGGGTAACCGTGCGCCAAGAGCCCCTCGAGAAAGGCGGCGCTCTCTTGCGGGCGCGCGGAGACGAGGGGTTGACCCGAGAGATCGCGCGTTTCGACCGGCACGTACCGATACGTCGTGCCGGTGTAGAGCCGCAGGTGCGCCTGGAGAAACGGGTCTTCCGAAAAAAGCATCCCGTCCGTCTTGGGCACGACCTCGCCGCCCACCACCGCCGTTATCTCATCGCCCTCGAAGAAGGGGTGATATCTCTCGCCCCTGACCTTATTTACGGAGATGAGCTCGTCGAGCTTGCGCCAAGCATGAGAGCCGTCCTCGGCGACGACCTTGACCTCGACCGTGCCATCTTGCGAGGTGCGCCGCTCCTCGAGCTTGACGAAGCGCACCCTGGAAGAATCTCCACGCCTGGACTTCACCGCCAGCAAAACCGGGCGCGGCGGATCTTTGGCGAGCGACGCCTCGACATCCGCCGCAAGGTCCGCGGCTATAACCGCGCGGCCGTCGAGCGCTATTTGCCCCCGGGAGGCGAAAACACCGAACGGGTGCCCTCCATCTACGAGCGCGCGCAGGGCCGCGACCGTACGCTCGTCGGCCGGGGAATGGCCATCCACGAGCGGCCGCGCGCTTCTCGCACCCGCGGCGCCACCCGCCTCGAGCAGCCAATCTTTTTGATCCTTCGCCGCCTGCAGATGGTCGCGCGTATAGATCTCGGCGTAGTCGGGGTCACGCTCGCTGAAGATCCGTAAAAGCGCCGCCGGCACGCAAGAGTGCGTGAGCACCTGCCCGTGACCGCGTACAGCGATGCGATTGGTGAGCGCTACCACCGACAGCGCGCGCACCTCTGAGAGCTTCGCTAAGACGACATCGAGCGCTGATTCGAGCTCGGCGGCCGTCGCCGTCCTCAAGCTCGCATCGAGCGCGGGGGAAGCATTCATCAGGCGCAAGACATACGTCTCGTGCGCCGGGCTCACCGCGCGCGCCGTTTGCAAGATGTCGTCGATGCGGCGCTGCGTGTTGGCCGGCAAGGCCGCGCGCTTGCTCGCAAAGAGGCCGCGCTCGAGCTCGGTCGGCGCGCCGAGCGAGATGCCGTTACGCTCATAGCCG
>CAYXQW010000431.1:0-2884 GCA_964466695.1 uncultured Bdellovibrionales bacterium | reverse complement strand
CGCGCCGGTCTTGGTCACGAAGCCGCCGGTGAGATCGAGGTCGTACGCCCAGCTCATAAGCCATCATCACGTGCAAGCTCTTGTAGCATCTATGTTTTGTGGTGTGGGGCGGTATTTTCTGAACCCCGTTTCATCTTTCGCGGCCAATAACGATAAGCGAGAAAGATAAAAGTCCCGCCAATCGCAAATGACAAAAGAGGCGAGCCGGATCCACCTCCAAAGACAACTTGCTCGACTGCTCTGAGGATACTGGCAGCACCGAGAGCGCCACACACAATGCAAACGACTATCCGAAAAATGCTCATGACTTGAACACCGCCTTAACCTTCATGAACTTCATCGCCGTCTCTACATTTTTACGAATCGCCTCTGATTTTTCTGGTGACACCAACTCTCCATCATGTGGCAGCATCCACTTGGTAAACGAATCCAAGTACACCTCCTCGTAGTATTTGTCGGATGATGTACGGCATGGCTCAACATCCACGCGCATAACGTGATCACCTTCGATATAGTGGTATCCCCAACGGTCCACGCTCTGAAGAACGAAGCCCTTAGAGGACTTTACGCCTTGCTTGTTGAGCCACTTGAAGCCTTGCAACAAAAGCATACTCAATAGCCTCGATATGTGATGCAGGGGGGATGACGAAGCAGTACCGAGGGCGGGTTTGAAAACCCGCCCCCACGGTTGTTTCAATACCACCTCGGCAGCCATCATCACGTGCAAGCTCTTGTAATATCTATGTTTTGTGGTGTGTGGCGGCATTTGCCGCAGCTTCCACTGCGCATTACGATGCGTTGTCTATCTCGACGTCTTCAAAACCTCTTTCGTCAACCAAGTATGAGAGAATAGTATCCAAGATTTTGTCACGCTCATCGCGCGAAATAGCGATATCCTGAAATGGCGCATCCCACGATCTAATCTGCGAAGCATATATACAAGGCACTTGGTCACGAAAATCTATTTCAAGGGTAAGAGACTTTCCATTCTCATGATAGACCAGGGAGTAGAAGTGAGGGATTTCAATCGTATAGTTATGCGCATTCATCTAGTAGCCGCCCGTAATGACATGGGTGCGGATCTCCCATGACGACGCTGTTCCCTCGTAGAAACGCGAGGTTGAGCTAAGCCGGGGTGTTCAAGAGGGGCCATCCGAGGGTACGTAACGGTTACCACACCAGTTATGCGACCCCCGGAGGCCCCCGCACCATGGAAGCACAAGCGATCGCCGTTGAGAACCCCTTTTGCGCCGCCGAGGAGCAGTTCGAGCGAGTTATGAACCTCTTGCGGGCCGACAAGCAGTTACAGATGCCGCACGACGAGCTCGAGGTTCTCGTGCAGCGCGAGGGCAACGAGGTGCTTCGTCTGCTGCTGCAGGGGCACTTCGACCTGCGTGGCGCTCGCGTGAGTGCGGGGCCCGTGATCGGCGCCGACGGTGTCGAGCGGACACATAGCCGAGTACGCGCCGTGCCGCTCAAGACGGTCGTTGGCAGGGTACAGGTGCCGCGCGAGGTGTGCAGCGCCCGCGGCCGAACGAGTCTGGCGCCACTCGACGCCGAGCTGAACCTGCCCGGCGAGGTGTACTCGCTGGGGGTGCGCAAGCGCGTGACCATCGAAGCCGCGCGCGGCTCGTTCGACGAAGCGGTCGCGAGCATCGAGCGCAGCACAGCCACGACGATCCCGAAGCGCCAGGCCGAGCAACTGCTGCAACGTGCGATGCACGACTTCGACGCCTTCTACGAGCAGCGGCAGGCAGAGGCCGCAACCAAGTCATCGTCGGCGACGGGCCCGATCCTGGTGCTGTCGACCGACGGCAAGGGCGTCGCGATGCGAAAGCAGAGCCTGCGCCCACAGACCCGCAAGGCCGCGGAGACGAAGCGGCCGAAGCTCGGCAAGCGTTTGAGCAAAGGAGAGAAGCGCAACGCGAAGCGCATGGCTATGGTCGCGGCCGTCTACAGCATCGCGCCGTTCGTGCGGACGCCCGAAGATATCATACGAGAGCTGCGACCTGCGCAGGACGCGGCCCGGCGGCGTCCGCGCCCGGAGGACAAACGGGTGTGGGCGAGCCTCGAGCTGTCCGCCGAGGGGGTGATCGATGAGGCGTTCAAGGAAGCGGCGAGCCGTGATCCTCAACGGCGTAAACGCTGGGTCGCGCTCGTCGATGGTAACGAGACGCAGCTCGGCGACATGCTCGAGTGCGCCGCGCACTACTGCGTCGAGCTTACGCTGATCGTCGACCTCATTCACGTCCTCGAGTACGTCTGGAAGGCAGCGTGGGCATTCCACGCCGAGGGGAGTCGTGAGGCCGAGCAGTGGGTGACCAAGCGGCTACTTGAGATCCTTCGCGGTCGCGCGAGCCTCGTCGCTGGCGGCATGCGACGAAGCGCGACGCGCCAGGGGCTGAAGGCGAAGGAGCGTGCCGTTGTCGATGTCACTGCCGACTACCTCATCAAGTACGGCGCGCATCTGCGCTACGACGAGTATCTCGCCGCAGGGCTCCCCATCGCGACCGGCGTGATCGAGGGCGCTTGCCGACACCTCATCCAAGATCGCTACGCTGGTGGGCAATCACCAGGCACGAAGCCGCCACCGAAGGCCCCTTCCCGACGAGGCCACCTCCGAGTCGTCAAATGACCGTCGTCACAGGAGAGCCGCACCCTAATGACATTAGTAATGTTGGGGTTGGCGTGTAAGGTCGGATACTCGACAGCACTGAAGATGCTGGTGGGCTTGGCTCCCCGAACAAAACCAACGGCATTGCCGAACAATATGCGAAAAAACCAGCATTCCATTCCACTGCTAATCGCAGCAATGGCATGCATGCCGATTTTTATCGTGATAATGCCACGCTTTCGCCCATTTCTTGCTGGCATCCAGCTTGTT
>CAYXQW010000430.1:0-2887 GCA_964466695.1 uncultured Bdellovibrionales bacterium | reverse complement strand
CCGCGGACACGGGCTCTTGCACCTACGCGTCGAAAGAGGGCGCTTGTTGTATCTGCGGTCGCTAGGCCTCGTGACGTCGCAGCAAGGTCGCGAGGTGGGTCCTCGACAAGCCCGCGAGGCGCGCGGCCAAGGAGAGGTTGCCTTGGCTGCGCTCGAGGAGCTTTCGCAGGTACTCGCGCTCGTAGGTGGCGAAGACCTGCTCTTTGAAGTCCTTGAAGGGCAGGTCGAACGAGCCGCGCGATCGCGCCTCTCCAGCATGCGCGGTCGCGCGGCTCGCGTCCCAAGCATTGATGATGATGTGCTCGGGGTGGATCGGCCCTGCTCCCGCGAGCGCCGCCGCGCGCTGGACGACGTTGTCGAGCTCGCGCACATTGCCAGGCCAAGGGTGTGCCTCGAGGAGGGCGAGGACCTCGGGGCAGAAGCGCGGGTCGCCGCCTGCCTCGACGAGGGTCCCGAGGCGTTTGTGCGCCAGCCGTTCGACGAGGAGAGGCAGGTCTTCGCGCCGGTCGCGCAAGGCGGGGACCAAAAGCTCGATCCCAGCCAGGCGATAGTAGAGGTCTTGGCGAAAGCGCTGCTGCTCGGCCTCGGCGCGCAGGCGCCGATTGCTCGTAGCCACCACGCGAAAGTCGACCGCGAGCTCGGCGTCGCCGCCCACGGGCCTGACCCAGCCGCTCTCGAGGGCTTGCAGGAGCTTGGGCTGCAAGTCCAAAGGCATCTCGCTGACCTCATCGAGCAGCACGGTCCCTCCTCTTGCTTGCGCGAGGAGCCCGGGCGCGTCGGCGTGCGCGCCGGTGAATGATCCCTTGACGTGACCGAAGAGCGTGCTCTCGATGAGGCTCGCCGGCAGGGCGGCGCAGTTGATGGCGACGAAGGGGCGGTGCGCGCGAGGGCTCATCTCGTGCAGGACGCGCGCGACGGCGGTCTTGCCGGAACCGGTCTCGCCGAGGAGCAGCACGGGGATGTCGTGCCGCGCGACGCGGGCGATCATGTCGAACAGGCGACGCATGGCGGGGCAACGCCCGATGAGCGCGCCTGCAGGATCGGTGACGGGCTGCGCGTGGGAGCACATGCCCTCGCGCTCGGTGAAGCGGAGGGTGGTGTTGCCGAGCCGAAAGGAGGCGCCCGGTTTGAGCCAGAGCTCGTTAACGCGCGCCCCGGCGTAGCTTATGCCGTTGGTGCTGCCGAGGTCGCGCAAGAGCGCGCGCCCGGACGAGAGCGAGATCTCGCCGTGCACGGCGCTGACGCGGGGGTCGGTGAGCTCGAGGTCGCAAAAGGGTTGGCGCCCGATGAGGGTGCGCAGAGGTAGCGGGTCGACGGCGACCCCGCGCTCCGGGCCATCTATGACCTCGAGCGCGCAACGCTTCACGTCGATGTACGCGACGCGGTCCTCTGTGAGGGGGAGCGTGGCGCCTTTTTGGTCGGTCATGCGGATCGACTTCATAGCGCACGCGGCGCGCGCGCGACAATCCACCCTCGTTGCGTCGAAGCGCCGGCCGCGCTTAGCTCTGGTCTCGATGCTGACCTCTATCTTGGCCAAACAGACCGCGCGCTTCGCGCGGGACATGCGTAACCTCAGCATGGTAGGGCTCGGCATCGCCGTCCTCTCCGAGCTGGCCGCGCACCTCTCGACGGGCTTCCCGGAGGAGATGACCGCCACGGTCGTCATGTCCCTCGCCTTCGCGGCCGCGGCGGCGAGCAGCTTTACGCGGCTGTCGCGCGCGGCGCTCGGGCGGATCGCCATCGCCACCTTCGGGGTCATCGGTTGGTATCTGGCGCGGGTGGCCGCGGTCGCGGACGAGACCCTCCTCGTCCACCAAGGCGCGCTCTTTGTCACCCTCGCCGCCGCCCACTCGTTGCTGT
The DNA here is from genome assembly GCA_964466695.1 of uncultured Bdellovibrionales bacterium. Classification (GTDB taxonomy): domain Bacteria; phylum Myxococcota; class XYA12-FULL-58-9; order XYA12-FULL-58-9; family JAFGEK01; genus CAYXQW01. The sequence goes on along the minus strand of CAYXQW010000430.1, from coordinate 1,027 downwards.
CGTTCTCGGTGCTCGAGTTCGTCGCCGTCGCGCTCGTCTTTGTGGCGGCGTTTCTTGGCTCCTCGTTCGCGTGGCATAGCCTCCCGGCCGCGGAGGAGCTCTCCGTCATGTCGTTCTATGTCGCCGGCGCCGCGGCCATGGCCGTCCTCGGCATCGTGTCAAGGACGCGCTTGCAGCGCTCGGAGGCCCAGGCTCGCGTCGACCTCGAGCATCTCAACGTTCATCTCCAGTCCGAGGTTACGGCCAAGGTGCAGCGCATTCGGCGCGCCGAGCTCCTCGGCCGGTACCTGCCGCCCGCGTTGTGCGACGCGGTGCTCGAGGGTCAGCGCGGGGTGGAGCTGCAGCACGCGCAGCGCGAGGTCACCGTGCTCGCCGCGGTCCCTTGCGGTTTCCTCGAGAGCCTGGCCGGGGTCTCCCCGGCGCAGGTGGCGTCGATCGTCAACGCCTTCGTCGTCGCGGTGACGAGGGCGGCCGCGGAGTACGGCGGTACGGTGGATCGCTGCGTGGGGCCGCGCGTCACCGTGCTCTTCGGCGCTATCGAGCCCGGGTCAAAGACGGCCTCTGCAAAAGCCGCCGTCGGCATGGCCGAGCGGCTGCGACAGGATGCACACTCGTTGTTACGCCAATGGGAGCAAGAGGGCCTCGCGGAGATCCGCCTGCGTATGGCTATGGGTCTGTCATCGGGGCCCTTGGTGGTGGGGACGTTCGGCTCCGAGCGTCAGGTGGAGTACTCGGCCTTGGGCACGGCGCTCGTGCGAGCGCATCGCCTGGCCGAGCGCGCCATCGCCGGCGAGCTCCGTTGCGACGACACGGTCGTCGCGTACTTGCGAGAGGAGGCGACGGTCCTGCCCGGCGAGCCCTTGGAGCTCGAGCCCGGTGTGACCTCACCGACCTATGTCGTCTCTCCGCTCCCCGCGGCAAAGGGCGAAGAGGCGTTGCGGGAGGCGCCTTTGCCAGGAGCGCCGTTGTCGGTGCGCGAGGTTGAGACGCTCCTCGGCCCTTACTTGCGCCACGTGACCGTACCCAT
>CAYXQW010000429.1:0-2912 GCA_964466695.1 uncultured Bdellovibrionales bacterium | reverse complement strand
GAGTAGTTCCGCACCGCGTCGACATCGACCCACTTCATGCGCTCGGCCCGGTCGGGTGCGACCACCCGGCGGAGGTGCTCCTCGGTCTCGCAGCGCAGCCGGACCGGCACGTAGTGGCTCCGGCGGGCGCTCGCGAGCTCGCGCGTGCGCTCGACGACGCGCTGCTCGAGCTGCGACTTGTAGTCGGTGACGGTCTTGAAGGTGAGCGCGTTGCCTACCGCCATGCACACCGTTGGGAGCACGGTCTCGAGCAGCTCGAGCCGCTCGCCGGGATCGGCGCCTGCGGCGGGCCAGAGTCGCAACGAGCCGACGGCCTTGCCGCGTACGGCGATCGGGAGCTGCAAGACGCCTTCGTCCGTGGTCCCAGGACCGCGGCGCAGGCGCACGTTTATGGCGCTGTCCTCGAGGTCGTTTTCGATCTCTATCTGCGCCGCCACGAAGCCCGCGACCTCGACGAGCGTGCGGACGATAGCGCCGGTGGTGGGGGCGATGTCGAGGTCGCTGTGGATGACGTGGCTTATCTCGAAGGCGGTGCGGAGCTGGGTGGCCTGCTTGTCGACCAGGCTGCGAGCGGCGCTGAGCTCCAGGTACTTTTGTTGCAACGCTTCGTAGGTATCTTTGAGCTCGCGCGCGGCGATCATGATCGACACGGGGGCGGCGATGATCTTCAAGATCCGTCGCAAAAGAGCCCCCCCCTTGGGGATAGCTATGCTGTAGACTGCGCCTCTTTCAGTCAGGCGCATCTTTACGGCGGCCGAGCTCAGGCCGACGATGCGAGGGAGATCCGTCAACAAACCCTTCGTTATCAGAAAGAACTCTCGGCAAGGCTCGAAGCCTATCTGCGTGGAGAGCTCGATCTCCAGATGTTGGGTGCCGACTTCTTTGGCTTTTGCCTCGATGCAGGAGAAGTGTTGGCTGCCGCTGCCGACCTTGTGCTTTGTCACCCACAAGTATGCGTCTTGGGCGTTGAACAAGAGGCGGCAGATCGCGACGAAAGGACGCATGAGAGGGGTGTGCGCGAAGCGCTTGCCGAGCTGCTCGTAATCATCGTCGGTCGAATAGGCGCGCGTGTTGGCGATGAATTTGAGATAGACGGGCCAGTCGATGCGCTCGTGCTTGTTCTTCAAGAAATCGACGGTGTGAGGGAGCCCTTTCGCCAACGCCGAGGCCGAGATCCCCCGGTCCTTGGCATCGACGAAGTGTACGTCGAGCGCGCGACATGACACCTCTCTCATGCCTCGCACCACCGCAAGACCATGCTGGACCAAGTTATGCCGCTACCTCCCGCGTGCATCAAAACGGCGTCGCCCGCGTGCAGGAGATCACGCGCGCGCGCCGTCGCTAAAACGGCCGGGATGCTGGCGGCCGAGAGGTTGGCGGTCTCGGGGAAGAGCTCGATGGTGTTGGCGTCATGTAAACCGAAGCATGTCTTGGTCACTTGGGTAAACCACGCGGTGCCTTGATGGCTCGCGTAGAAGTCGATGTCAGAGGCGGTCATACCCGCCTCGTCGAGGGCTTCATGCACGGTCTCGAGGCCGTAGTCGCCGACGGTCTCGAACATACGGTAAGCGCCGCGAGGGTTGGCCGAGTAGGTGGTTAGAGGCGCGCATTGATACCACTTGTAGCCCTGGCGCCCTACGACCAGGGTGTCGCGCAGGCTCCCGTCCGTGTGGTGGGCGTGGCCGAGGACGCCGTACCCTGGCGGCACTTTGCCTACGAGGACTGCGGTGGCGCCGTCTCCGAGCATGGCGGAGATAGGCGTGTTGTAGTCGAGAATTCGCGAGGTGACGCAACTTTGGACCAGGAGCGCTTTTTCGATACGCCCGGCGCGAATCATGGAATCAGCTATAGCCATCTGCATGATGAAGGAGTTGCACGCCGCGTCCACGGGCATCGTAAAACAACGGCGAGGGAGTCCTGACAGGTCGTGCAACGTGCAGGCGTTGTTGGTGCTGAGGTGATCCGGCACTGTCATATACATGAGCAGGCAGTCGATCTCTTCTGGCCCAACCCCGGTGCTTTCGAAGAGTGCTGCGACTGCTTTGGCTCCAAGCTCGCACGAAGTGGTCTCGGGATCCGCGACATAGCGCCGACGCGCCCCGGCGAAGACGTCATCGGAGATGGCGGCCATGGCCTCGTGAACGAGCTTCTCGCCCTCGGTCTTGGGTGGAGCATCGATCGGCGCCGGTGGAGGTCTTGCGCGCGCGCTATGCTCTCGCCATGCGGCGACGGTTGACGCCGGCCACCAATCATTTTCACGCACCTTTGGTGGCAAATGAAGGCCTACGCCGAGGATCCCTACCGCGGTGGTCATGCGCGTGAGCTTATCCGGCAAAGGCTCGCGGAGGAAGCCCCAAGCCTCGCGGCTCAGCCGAGTCTTTTGTGCAGCTCCTGCAAGGAGGAGGGCTCGGGGATGGCCTGCTTGCGCACGGCGGCGATGCCGCGCGTGGTGATGAGCGCGGCCTCCATGGTGGTGACGTAGGGCACCTTGTAACGGATGGCGGCCTTGCGCAGGTAGGAGTCGTCGTGCTTGCCGAGCCTGCCGATGGGGGTGTTGACGATGAGCTTGATCTCGCCGTTGGCGATGGCGTCGACGATGCTCGGGCGGCCCTCGTGGACCTTCTTTATCGCCTCACAGGCGACGCCCGCGCGTGTGAGGAACTCTTGTGTGCCGCGCGTGGCGAGCACGCGCATGCCGAGCTCGGCGAAGGCGCGGGCGACCACCAGGGCCTCGGGCTTGTCGGGATCGCTCACGGTGATGAGCACCGTCCCTTCGACGGGCAAGCGGGCCTGCGTGGCCTCCTGGGCCTTGAAGAAGGCGAGCCCGACGTCATCGGCGAGCCCGAGCACCTCGCCGGTGGAGCGCATCTCGGGGCCGAGCACCGGATCCACCTCGGGGAACATGTTGAAGG
>CAYXQW010000428.1:0-2919 GCA_964466695.1 uncultured Bdellovibrionales bacterium | reverse complement strand
GAGGTCGCGTTCATCGGCGGCCTCAACATCGGTAATGACTACGCGCCGCAGAGCTGGGGAGGCGAGGCCTGGCACGACACCCACGCGCAAGTAACGGGGCCGGCGGCGCGCGAGCTCGGCGTGCTCTTCGACCGCACTTGGCGACAAATCACGCACAAAGATCCGCTCCGGCGCACCAAGCCGCCGGCGCGTCGCGGCGAGGTCGGGGTGCAGATCCTGGAGGGGCGACTCACGCGCCGCCACTCGGTGCGCCGCGCCTATCTTCGCGCCATCGCCAACGCGCACGAGGTCATCCGCATCACCAACGCCTACTGCATCCCCGACGGTCCCGTGAGTCGCGCGCTGCGCGCCGCCTGTCGCCGCGGCGTGAAGGTGCAGCTCTTGCTCGCCGGTCGCACCGACATGAGATCGGTGCAGCTCGCGAGTCGCCACCTCTATCGGCGGATGATGTCGTGGGGGGTCGAGATCTACGAGTGGACCGACCGCGTGCTCCACGCCAAGACCGCGGTGATCGACGGGCTGTGGTGCTCGATCGGCAGCTACAACCTCGACCGCCGTAGCCTCCTGCACAACCTCGAGGCCAACATCGCCTGCGTCGATCACGCGCTCGGCCGGGCCCTCGACAAGGAGTTCGCGAGCGACATCGCACGCTCGCGCCGCATCGACCCTACGAGCTGGCACCGCCGGCCCGCCACCTCGAAGCTCGCCGAGATGTTCTTCTACCAATTTCGTTATCTCTTATGAGACGAGCCAGGATGTGATGTTGTAGGCGAACGAGCCGTGTGCTACTCGCCGTTATGGCCATGCCGTGGGGTTTTCTCGCGTCCTTCAACCTGCGCGCCGCGCTCGCCGCGGTCATCGACATCCTGGTCGTGGCCTACCTCGTCTATCGCGTGCTCTTGCTCATCCGCGGCACGCGCGCGCAGCAGATCCTCGTAGGCTTGAGCCTCATCGTGGGCGGCTTCTTCGCGAGCAACCTCTTCGGGCTGCGCACCCTCTCGTGGATCTTCGACAACTTCATCGGCTCGTTTCTGCTCATCGTCATCGTCGTCTTCCAGCACGACATCCGCCGCGGCCTCTCGCGCGTGGGCAAGCGCCCGTTCTTCGGCGGCAGCGGCTACGGTCAGGGCGCCTACCTCGTAGATGAGCTCACGCGAGCGGCCGAGGCCATGGCCCAAGACAAGATCGGCGGCATCATCCTGCTCGAGCGCGAGGCCGATCTCTCGGAGCTCGCCGAGACGGGCATCCGCTGCGACGCGCGCGTCTCGACCGCGCTGCTCATGCAGATCTTCACGCCGCCTGGCCCCCTCCACGACGGCGCGGTGGTGATCCAGAACGGGCGCATCTCCGCCGCCGCCGTGTTCTTGCCGCTCACCCAGAACCCTCGCCTCGACCCCTCGCTCGGCACCCGCCACCGCGCCGGGGTCGGCGCCACCGAGGAGGTCGACGCCATCGCCATCATCATCAGCGAAGAGCGCGGGCAAATCGCCATCGCCGAGGGCGGCACCATCACGCGCGACCTCGACGCCGCCATGCTGCGCAAGGTCATGCAGCGCTACTTCGGCGCGCGCAAGCGGCCGACCCGAAGGGTCGACCTCACCAGCAAGAGGGTGTCCTGAGCCATGCGCAGGTCTTTCTTCTCTCACAACCTCTTGCTCAAGCTGTTCTCGCTTCTGACCTCCGTCGCCCTGTTCGTCTTCGTCAACATCGGCAGCACCACGACGATCGACGTGGACTTCCCGCTCGAGTACATGAACCTGCCAGACGACATCATCATCGAGGGCGACCCTCCCAAGGTCGTGCACGCCACCTTGCGCGGACCCTGGGCCTCTTTTCGCACCTACGTCACGAACGACCTCAAGCCCGTGGTCATAAGCATGAAGGGCGCGGGGCCTGGCCTCATGCGGCACATAATCGAGCTCGGCAACATCACCGCCCCGGGCGGCATGACCATCGACTCGGTGCGCCCGACCGAGATCGTCCTCGAGCTCGACCGCCGCGTGGACAGGCTGGTGCCCGTACAGCCTGACCTCGTCGGCAAACCCGACCTCGGCTTCGAGATCGAGGCGGTGGCGACCACGCCCACCCACGTGCGCGTAAGCGGACCTACCGAACGCATGCAAGAGCTCGAGTTCATCCCCACGCGCGAGCTCGACATCGAGGGCCGGCGCGACGATGTCATCTTGGAGACCGACGTCAAGGCGCCGCCCGGGCCCTTTCGCATCAAGGAGAAGACCGTCGTCGTCACCGTGCGCATCGTCGAGGAGCTCGGCACGCGCACCTTCGGCGACCTGCCCGTGCGCCTCGAGGGCGCGCCTCCCGAGACGAAGGTGACCCCAGATCGCGTCACGGTGAAGCTCAAGGGCCCGCGAAGCGTGCTCGAAGCCATCGACCCGGCGACGCTCGCACCCTACATCGAGCTCGAGGACGTGGGCCCCGAGGCCGAGCTGTCGATCAAGCTGCGCGGCAACCCCGAGCGCACCCAGTGGATCGGCGCCGCGCCTCGCGTCCAGGTGACCCTGCCGAGAAACCTGATCAAGAAGACCCCCAAGAGGAAATGACATGCAGAGCGCCTGCGAGAAGAGCAACTCCGTCGACATCGCGAAGCGCCGCAGCGTAAAGAAGCACGCGGCGCCGATCCCTATCGAGCACAAGCGGCGGCTGTTCGGCACCGACGGCGTCCGCGGCGTCGCCAACGTGGCGCCGATGACCTGCGAGACTGCGCTCGCGCTCGGCCGCGCGGTGGCCTACCACGCCGTCTGCGGCGCGCACCGGCACAAGATCGTCATCGGCAAAGACACCAGGCTCTCCGGCTACATGCTCGAGATGGCCTTCGCGAGCGGCGTCTGCTCGATGGGCGCCGACGCCTTGCTCGTCGGCCCGCTGCCCACGCCGGCCATCGCCTTCCTCACCCGCGAC
>CAYXQW010000427.1:0-2921 GCA_964466695.1 uncultured Bdellovibrionales bacterium | reverse complement strand
CTCATCGACGACGAGCTCGCCTGACCAGCGATCGTTGTCCTCGAAGCGGCTCGTGAGCCTCGCCTCACGCCACTTGGCCTTCTCTCTGGGGGGCCGCGCCTCCTCGCCGCACAGAAGCTCGCGCGGCGCGAGCTTGCGCCAGAAGACCGCCGCTAAGAGCTGCTCGTGGCCGTCCTTCCAGATATCGGCGCTCACCTTGATGACGTCGCCTGCCACCGCCTTGACGGCGAAGCGCCCGCCGTCCACCACGGGCTCGATCCCCTCGATGACGATGCGAGACCTCGGGGTTAGCTTATTCTTCACGTCCGTGCTGCTCATCGACCATGCTCTCCTCGCGCCGCGCGCGGCGCGGCGACCAGCTCCTCATATAACGACAGGGTCTTGCGCGCGATGGCCTCCCACGAGAACAGCTCCTCGACGCGCGCGCGGCCGCTCTTGCCCATGCGTGTCGCGAGCGCGCGGTCGCGCAAGAGCCGGTTCAAAGCGGCGGCGAGGGCCAGAGGATCGGCGGGGGGTACGAGCAAGCCCGTGACCTCCGGCACCACCACCTCGGGGATGCCGCCGACGGCGCTCGCCACCACCGGCCGCTCGCAGGCCATGGCCTCGAGGTTGATGATGCCGAAGGGCTCGTAGACCGAGGGGCAGCAGAAGATCGCGGCCTGCGAGTAGAGCTCGATGTATTGATCCTCGCGCAGCAGGGTGTTGATCCAGATGACGCGCGGCTCCTCTGCGATCTTGGCCGCCATCTCCGCCTCGATCTCGGGCGTGTCGGGCGCGCTCGTGCAGCAGACCAGCCGCACACCGGGATCTATGTGCTTCATCGCCTCGAGCAGGTGCTCCATGCCCTTCTGCCGTGAGGTGCGGCCGACGAAGAGGATATAGTCGCCCTCGATCTCGAAGGCCTTGCGCGTGGCGTCGGAGGCGGTGTGCCGCCACACCCCGAGGTCGATGCCGTTGTGGAGGACCACCACCTTCTCGGGCGCGACCGGAAAGAGGTTGATGATCTCCTCGCGCGAGCTTTTGGAGACGGCGATGATGCGGTCGGCGTGCTCGAGCGCCACACGCTCGACGAAGCTCGTGAGATGATACGAGCGGCCGAGCTGCTCCTCCTTCCAGGGACGCAGTGGCTCGAGCGAGTGCACCGTGGCGACGTAGGGCACGTCGTAGAGCACCTTCGCCATGAAGCCGGCCAGCGCCCCGTACCAGGTGTGCGAGTGCACCACGTCGGCGTCGATGCGGTCGCGCACCATCGAGAGGTTGGTCGAGAGGGCGCCGAGCGTGGGGTTGAAGCGCGCGTCGTCCCCCTCCCACATGCGGCTCCAGGCCTGGTAACCCTTGACCACGAGCCCCTCGCCGCGCACATCGAGGTCGCCGAAGCAACGCACCTCGACGCTCGTAAGGCGCGAAAGCTCGCGCGCCAGGTTCTTCACGTGCACCCCGGCACCGCCGTAGACGTGCGGCGGGTACTCGCGGCTAAAGAGCGTGACCTTCATGCCCGACCTCGCTTGCCGAGCGGCCGGACGGTCTCGCCGCTCGCCACCCGCAAGAGCTCCGCCGCGTCTTTGACCTCGGGATGGACGATGACATTCTTACCAATGCTGGCGCCCTCGGGGACGCAGACGTCCATGCCGAAGACCGTAGCCCCGCACGCGAGCGAGCGCGGCAGCTCCGCATTCGCCGGCGCGCCTTCGCCCGCGCCCACCTTTGCCCCCGCGCCGAAGGACACGCGCTTGTCGGCGACGACACCGAGGAGCCGCGCCCCGCTCGCCACCGTCACGTTGTCCCACAGCACCGAGTCGATGACCTCGGCGCCGGGGGCGATCCTCACGCCTGGCGACAGCACCGAGTTGCGTACGCACCCGCCGATCACGCAGCCGTGCGTCACGAGCGAGTTGTCGACGACGGCGCCCGGTAAGAAGCGCGCGGGCGGCGGCGGCGCGACCCTGCGGGCCATGAGGTTCGTGCGCACGGCGCTCACCGAGAGATCGAGCGCAGGCTCCGCGCAGAGGATGTCCTGGTTCCAGGCGTAGTACTCGTCGAGCGTACGGGTGTAACCCCAGTGCCCGTGCCACTCGTAGCCGTAGGCGCGGCGGCGCGACATCATGCGGTGCAAGATCTCGTGGATCTGGAAGGTCGCCGCCTCCCCCGCCCCCGAGACAGCCCGCAAGAGCTCCTCGACCAAGACCTCGCGCCGAAAGACGTACACCGACATCGAGGCGAGCTCGGAGCGCGGGTACTCGGGCTTCTCGGTAAAGCCGACGATCTGCCGCTCGGCGTTGAGCTCACCCACCCCGAAGCGACTCGCGCTGTTACCCACCGGGGTGAAGGCCACCGTGAGGTCCGCCGCCTTCTCCTGGTGAAAAGACAACAAGGGCGCGTAGTCCATCAAGCAGACGTGATCGCCCGAGACCGCGAGCACATCATCGGCGCCGCTGCGCTCGATGAAGTCGATGTTCTGATAGAGCGCGTCGGCCGGCCCGCGATACCAGTCGTCGCTGTCCGAGCCGAGGTACGGCGGCAAGAAGCGCAGCTCGCGCGAGGCGCCGACTAAGTCCCAGGCGAGGCCGCTGCCCACGTGGTCCATCAAGGCCGAGGGCCGATACTGCGTCAGCACCCCCACCTGGCAGATCCCCACGCGCGACAAGTTGGTGAGCGCAAAGTCGATGGCGCGATAGACGCCGCCGAAGATGACGGCCGACTTGGGCCGCCGCGCCGTCAACACCGACAGCTCCTCCACGCGACCGCCGGCCAAGACTATCCCCAGGGTTTTTCTCATGAACCGCTCCTGCTTTTTTTAAGAGAGACTCTACGCGACTCGAGGCAGTATCCACAAAAACCGGGCCCTAAGCCGGGATGTTGCGCGCGTAGCTCGCGCGCAGGGCGTCGTCTCCGAGCACGAGGCGGGCCTCGGCGAGCACCTC
>CAYXQW010000426.1:310-2927 GCA_964466695.1 uncultured Bdellovibrionales bacterium | reverse complement strand
CGCGGTGCCGCCGGACGCCCAGGGCGAGCTGCAGGGCAGCCTGGCGTCGATCGCCAGCCTCAGTGCGATTGCCGGGCCTCTCGTCTACACGAGCGTGTTCGCCCACGGCATTCGCGACTCACAGAACGTGTTGCTCACGGGGGCGCCGTTCCTCGTGGCCGCTGCCTTCTCCCTTTTGGCCTGGCTGCTGGTCGGTCGCCAAGAAGCCCACACGAAACACAGCCAACACCGACGCCCACGGCTACCCGAAGGGCTGACGGACTGGCAGGAGGATCCCAATGGAAACACCTGGATGGGTAACTGAGCTGAGTTCGATCGAGCCGGATGCGCCCTTCGACGATCTGGAGTGGGTGCGGGAGCTGGTGGGCGATGCCCGCGTCGTGGCGCTTGGCGAGGGTGCGCATTTCATCGAGGAGCTTTGGACGGTACGACGACGACTGGTCAGGTTCCTCTGTGAACGTCTCGGCTTCCGGTTGATCGGCGCAGAGTTCGACCTGGGCGAAGGCGAGGAGCTCGCCGGCTGGCTCGCCAATCCCGCGGACGCGCGGGAGCTGCGGACGGTGAGTCGAGGCGCGGCCGACTGGGGAATGGCGTCCACGGCGCACTGGCTGCGATCCTGGGGCGCACCGCGCGGCATCCGCTTCGCTGGCCTGGACGCACCCAACGGAGGGGCTGCAATCGCGGCCATGCTTGCCTGGGTGGCCGATGCCCTGCGCGAGCTCGATCCTGACGCCGCGCCGATCCTGGAACGTATTGAGCCGATCGTGGGCTCGCTCTCCGGGACCTCGGTCGCCGCCTCGGCCCAGGCGTGGGCGGCGCTCGGGGTTGCCCAGCAGGACGCATTGACGGCCGGCCTGGCGCGGCTGCACCAGCGCGTCGGCTTCCTCGATGCCGTGCTCGCCGAGCGCGGAGGCCGCGCCCGGGTCGATGGCCTGCGGCGGCGCTTGGCCGCGCTCCAGTGCGCTGACTACGCGCTTCGGGCCAACGAGGCGATGCACCGCGGGGCCGAGGCCCAGCTCGACACGTCGGCGCGCGACCGATTCATGGCCGGCTCACTGCTCACCCTGCTCGAACGCGAACCGGAGGTGCGCGTCGTCCTTCTGGCGCACAACGGGCACGTCCAGAAGCAGCCTGTCGTGTGGGGCGATTACCTATCGGCGCACCCGCTCGGGATGTACCTCGACGGCACGCTGGGTGACGCCTACCGCGTCATCGGCACCACCACAACCGGCGGGGTGTCGAGCGAGATGGAGCTCGACCCGAGCGTCCCGGTGGGCTTCCGGGTGGTGCAGGCTCCGCTCGAGCCGCCACAGTCCGGCAGCCTTGAGGCCGCGCTCATCGCCGCCGGTTTCGGCGATCGACTCACGCTGGCATCGCTGCGTCGGGCGGCCACCGCCGGGCTCTCGTTCCAGCGCATCCGTGCCCAGAGCGGCTATCTCACCTATGACGTGGCGGCTGCCTATGACGCGGTCATCTCGCTGCCGCGCCTGACGATCCAACGCGATCTGGGCTTTTGAGCAGTACCAAGCCCGAGGCTCTCCGACACGGTTTGACAGTTGCTCGGCGAACGTGGAGGAATATCCGAAGGGAGACGACACATGGCTACCAGGCAAGACGACGAATCCGGCCATGGTCCCCGGCTCTACCGCGACCTGGCGGACTGGTATCCCCTGCTGACTCCAGTCGGCGACTACGCCGAGGAGACCACTTTCTACCGGCGCCTGTTCGAGGAGCACTGCCGCCGGCCGCCGCGGACCCTGCTCGACCTCGGCAGCGGCGGCGGGCACAACGCCGCTCACCTCAAGGCCGCGTTCGCCTGCACGCTCGTCGACCTGGCGCCCGCGATGCTCGAGCTGAGCCGTCGCCTCAACCCGGAGTGCGAGCATGTCCAGGGCGACATGCGCACCGTCAGGCTCGGGCGCGTCTTCGACTGCGTCCTGGTGCACGATGCCGTGAGCTACATGGTGTCGCGCAGCGACCTTTCGAGCGCCATCGTCACGGCCTTCGAGCACACCGCCCCGGGCGGGGTCGCGATGTTCCAGCCGGACTTCGTCGCCGAGACGTTCGAGCCGGGCACCGACACGGGCGGCAGCGACGCGGGGTCGCGAGGCTTGCGCTACCTTGAGTGGCGCTGGGTCCCGAAATCCAGCCACGAGACCTACGTGACCAACATGGCCTACCTGCTCCGTAACGAGAGCGGCAGCGTCGAGGTGGTGCACGACCACCACGTGATGGGGCTGTTCCCCAGGGCCGCCTGGCTCGAGCTGATCGCTGCCGCCGGCTTCGAGCCGCTCGCGATCCCCTTCGAGCACAGCTCGTTCAGCAACACCGGGCACGAGGTGTTCATCGGGCTGCGATCGATCGCCAGCGAGGGGGCATGACATGAGCGAGCCGAGCCCGCGTTTCTGGGAGATCTTCTTCGAGCTCTACGAAGGCTTGCCCAGGCAGGGGCCCGGCAACCGCGCCTGTGCCGAGAAGGCGCTCGGCCTGTGTGACGAGCTGCCATCCTCGCTTGCGGTGCTCGACCTCGGCTGCGGCGTCGGCGGTCAGACCCTCCACCTCACCGAGCTGCTGCCCGGCGCCCTCATCACGGCCATCGACAGCCACGCCCCAAGCA
>CAYXQW010000426.1:0-300 GCA_964466695.1 uncultured Bdellovibrionales bacterium | reverse complement strand
CCCCTGGTCGGCGACATGACCAAGCCCAAGATGCCGCCCGAGAGCCTGGATCTCATCTGGTCCGAAGGGGCACTCTACAACATCGGCATCGAGAACGCCCTGCGGATCTGTCACGAACTGCTGCGCCCCGGCGGCTACCTCGCCTTCACCGAAGCGGTCTGGCGCAAGGAGAACCCGCCCCCCGAGATCAAGGCGAGCTTCGACCTCGACTACCCGACCATGGGCCGGGTCCACGACGTCCTCGCGGCCATCGCCAACGCCGGCTTCTCGCTCGAGGGCCACTTCACCCTGCCGGACGAG
>CAYXQW010000425.1:0-2943 GCA_964466695.1 uncultured Bdellovibrionales bacterium | reverse complement strand
CTCCGGGTGCGACGCGGCAGGCGAGTGGAGCCCGCTCTACACGCTCTCGACCGGAGCGCGTACGGCTATCTCCGGCGCGCTCGCCTTTCAAGACGGGCGGATCTTGTGGACGCACGCGGGCGAGATGTGGTGGTGCGAGTTTACGGGCGCTTCGGCCTGCGCCGACGCGCGGTCTTGGACGCGGGCGACCTTCTCCGCCGAGCTCCTCTCTTACATGCGGGCCGACGCGGCCGTCTTCGGTAGCTTTGGCGGCGACCTGCTCTACCTCGGCATGGCCCGGGGCGGGTACTGGCTCGGTCGCTGCAAGCATCGCTGCGCGCACGCCGACAACTGGCAAGGAGGGTTCGTCGCGCGCGGCGGGCAGTTCGGCGCGCCCTTGTTTCAGGCGGTCGCGATGGAGTCTTACGGCGCGGTCGGCTCCTTTACGGACGGCGTGCTCGCGGTCGTTCACCCCTACCTCGTGGCCGGAGACGATTCCAATCGTCCCAAGCGAGCTCGTTTCGTGAGTGATGCGTTCTTCGACGTCGAGATACCGTGAGCCGCGGCTCCTTGGAGATCCTGACATGCGTTTAGCTCTTATCTTGATCATCGCCACCGCGAGCGTCGCGCACGCGCAGGAGCGCAAGGTGACGGTGACCGGCATCGCCACCATCAACGGCGGCGACGAGGCGGCCGCGCGCGAGGCAGCCATCCGCAACGCCCAGCGCAACGCCATCGAGGAGGTGATCGGCGCCCTCATCGAGAGCTCGTTCTCGGCGACGGAGCGCGAGGTGGTGCGCGACGGCGTCTCGCGCCAGGACGCGACGATCGAGGAGCGGATCTTGGCGCAAAGCTCGGGTTACATCGAGCGGCAGAAGGTCCTCGGAGAGCTCGTGGAGGACGGCAACTACCGTGTCAGCTTGGAGGTGGTCGTGCGCGAGGAGTCGCTCGCCAAAGAGCTGCGCGAGCTCGAGGAGCTGCTCGCGGCGCTCGGCAACCCTAAGATCTTGCTGCTCATCGACGAGAACCATACCCCGAATAAGGGCAAGCCACAGGCTGTCGCCACGCCGACGGCCGCGGCGCTCATCGAGCGCGTCTTGCTCGAGCGCAAGCTGCCGATGGTGGCGTCAGCCGAGGCCGCGGCGCTGCGAGCGCGCCCCGACTTCGCTGCGCTCCTTGGTGACGCGGCCGCGGCGGCCGAGCGTTGTCGCGCGCTCGGCGCCGACGTTACGATCCTCGGGACCGTCGCCTCGCGCTACGTGAGCTTCAACGAGGATGACAGCCTCATGTTCTACGTTAGCGCTACGCTCACGCTGCGTGCGGTGCTCGCAAGCTCGGGCGCGGTGCTCGCGAGCTTCGAGCAGCAAGGCCGCGGGGCCGGTATCAGCGAGGAGACGGCGCGCGAGAACGCGGTGAAAGCGCTCGCGCCGAAGGCCGCCGAGACCTTGCTTACGAGCTTATTGTCGTCCTTTCGCGCGCAGGCGGGAAAGGACGAGAGCTTGTCGCCCGCCTTCGCGGTCAAAGGCCAGCCGCGTAAAATGACCTTGCGACGCAAGGACGCTGACGTTACGGCCATGCGCCTCGAGCGCGGCGAGACCTTGACGATCGAGGCGCGCGGTCCCTTCTTGCTCGAGCTTACGGTGCACGGGCTCATGAAGACCAAGCAGAAGCGGGCGGTCGCGACGCTCGTGGCCGTGCGCGACGAGGCCTTTTCGAGCCGCAAGGTGTTGACCCTCAAGCTCAAGGGCCGCCCGCCGCGGGGCGCGGTCGAGAGCGTGACCGCGGCCGAGCGGGTGCAGCTCGCGGTGCCGCAGGGGCTCCATGGCTATAAGCTCACGCTCGAGTCGGCCGCGCCCGCGGCCTTCGCGCTCGAGCTTCTGGCGGCGAAGGTCGAGGAGCCGCCGATCATGTTGAGCCGCGAGAAATCGATCCCCGGCGCCGTGGCCGTGCTCCCGATGCCCCCGCCGGCGCCGGTCGTGAGCGCGGCAAAGGTCGTGCGCCAGGAAGTCGTGAGCGCGAAGCCACCGGCGACACAACCCGCGCCCGTCGCGCGCGAGCTCGAGGTGATAAAGCTCACACCCAAGGACGACACGGTCACAGGGGCGACGGCCGCGCTCGCCGAGCTCTTGGCTGAGAGCTTCAAGAAGCGGCGGCGCGCGACCGCGTTCTACCGCGTGGCGGTGCCGCGGTTTTGCGAGCTCGGCGGCGACACCGCTGAGCATCACCTCGGCGAGGTGGTGGCTGAGCTCGTTGCGGCGAAGCTCGCCGAGCGTCCGCCGTTCGTCGTGGTGGAGCGCGAGCGCCTAAAGGACATCATGCGCGAGCACCGGCTCAAGGACCTCGGCATGCTCGACGAGGGCTCCACCGCTGAGTTCGGCAAGCTGCTCGGGGCGCAGGGCATCATCTCGGGGTCTTTGGCCGCGGTCGGGCCGCGATACATCTTGGTGGTGCGACAAGTGGACACCGAGACCGGACGCGTCGACGCCGCGGCCGAGGTTGCGATCGAGCGCGCCGGTCTCGTGGCGCTCTCGAGCGACGCGGTCGTCTTGCGCAGCACCGAGGGCGCGCTCTTTCGTTCGGCGCTCGTCCCGGGCTGGGGGCAGTTCTATAACCGCGAGGCGGCAAAGGGCACCGCTTTTTTGGCGGCCGGCCTCGGCGCGCTCGGCACGGCGGCGGGTTTTTTCGTCGCCAGTAAATCCGCCGAGAGCGACTACGAGAGCAACACGGCGGCGAGCGTACCCTCGCGCGAGCTGGCAAACGAGCGCCTGCGCGTGGCCAACATCGGCCTCATCGTCTACGGCGTCGTCTGGGCCGCGAGCCTCCTCGACGCATACCTTACGGGCGAAGACTTCACGGGCGTGGCGCTGCCCTCGTCTGTGGCCGGAGCATCGGGTGCGCTACCTGCTATCGCGGCGGCGGGGGCGTTACGTTGATACTCATCGCTGCTAGAGAGCTGAACAGGTT
>CAYXQW010000424.1:0-2947 GCA_964466695.1 uncultured Bdellovibrionales bacterium | reverse complement strand
ATGGTGAACGGCACGTTGAGGATGCGCGCGAGCGTCTGCGCGAGCAACGTCTTGCCGGAGCCGGTCGGGCCGAGCAGGAGGATGTTCGATTTCTGGAGCTCGACCTCGTCCATGCCTACGCGGGTGTCGATGCGCTTGTAGTGATTGTGCACGGCGACGGCCAGGACCTTCTTCGCGCGCTCCTGGCCGATGACGTACTGGTCGAGCACCGCCTTGATCTCGGAGGGCTTGGGGATGACGTGGCGCGTGCGCGAGGGCGCCTCGTCTGAAGACTGCAGCTCCTCGACCATGATGTCGTTGCACAGGCTTATGCACTCGTCACAGATGTAGACGGTGGGGCCGGCGATGAGCTTCTTCACCTCTTTCTGGCTCTTGCCGCAGAAAGAGCAGACGAGGGAGCTTCCGTGTTCGCGCTTGCTAGCCAAGGGTCATTCACTCCGCTTTATTTACTAAAGATAACGAACGCCGAGCGCCCGCGCTACCTCGATGCTCACTTGCCCTCCGGCTTCTTGGGTACGTCGATGAGCTTCTCGAAGACGTTGTCGACGATGCCATAAGCCTTGGCCTCGGCAGCCGACATGAAGTGGTCGCGGTCGGCGTCGGCCGCGATGCGCGCCTTGGTCTGCCCGGTGTGGCTCGCCAGGATGTCGTTGAGCAGATCGCGCATCTTCAAGATCTCGCGCGCCTGGATCTCGATGTCGGCGGCCTGACCTTGGCTGCCGCCCGAGGGTTGATGGATCATCACGCGCGCGTGCGGCAAGGCGTAGCGCTTGCCCTTGGCGCCGGCGGCGAGCAGCACCGCGCCCATGCTCGCGGCTTGGCCCAAACACCACGTGGCGATGGGCGACTTGACGTATTGCATGGCGTCGTAGATCGCGAGGCCGGCGGTGACCGAGCCCCCGGGGGAGTTGATGTAGATGTTGATGTCCTTGTCGGCGTCCTCGCTCTCGAGGAACAAGAGCTGTGCCACCACGAGGTTCGCGATCTCGTCGGAGATGGGCGTGCCGATGAAGACGATGCGATCCTTGAGCAGCCGCGACCAGATGTCATACGAGCGCTCGCCGCGGTGTGTCTGCTCGAGGACGTAGGGGACGTAGAAAGTCATTACCAAAAGCCTCCTTGGGAAGTCGCGAGTTACGCCGTCGGCGCGGTGCTCTTGATTTCGGCGCAAGCGAGCAGGAGCTTGACGACCTTGTCCTCGAGCAGGCGATAGCGGATGCGCTCTTTGTGCTCGGGATCGCGGTAGTAGCTCTTGACCCGAGGAGCGTCGGCGCCGAAAGACTCGGCCAAGGCCTCGATCTCGGTCTCTATCTCTTCGTCTTCGATATGTACTTGCTCGGCCTTGGCGATCTCGAACAGCAACAAGCCGCTGCGTACCTGGAGCTCCGCGTTGGTCTTGTTCTCGGCGAGGATGCTGGCGCGCTCCTCGGCGCCGAGCTCTACCTTACGGCCCACCATCTGTTGCACGCGCGCCTGGGCCGACTCGACCATGCGCTCGGCCTGTTGCTCTACCAGCTCGGGCGCGAGGTCGAAGGGGTTGGCCAAAACGAGCGCCTCGAGGAGTGCCTTACGCTGATCTTGCTCGGCCTCCTTGCGCTTACGGAGCTCGATGCTCTGCTTCACCTTGTCGCGCAAGGACGCGAGGCTCTCCTCGCCCATGTCGCGTGCGAACTCGTCGTCGAGCGCGGGCAGCTCCTTCTTCTTGAGCTCCTTGAGCGTTACACGGAAGGTGGCGGGCTTGCCGGCGAGCTCACGGGCAGGGTAGTCGGCCGGGAAGTCCACCTCGATTATCCGCTCCCCAGGCACCTTGGCGCCGACCAAGCCGTCGGAGATCTCCGGCAGATATCCAGGGGCGCCTACCTCGATGAGGGCGTTTTCGGCCTGACCCGAGGAGATGGGGACGCCGCCCATGGTGCCGACGTAATCGGCGACGACGACGTCGCCTTTCTCAGCGGTGTCTCGGATGAGCACCGGTACGAGCTGGGTCGCCTGCTCGCGGAGTCTCTCGAGGTCTTCGTCGATGTCTTTTTCTGCGATCTCGATCTTGAGCTCGGGCACCGTGAGGCCCTTGTAGCTCGTGATCGCGATGGCCGGCTGGGTTTGAAATTCGGCCGTGTAGCTAAAGCTCGTGCCGCGCGTGAGCTCTCCGAGCTGCAAGCGCGGCCTGCCCACGGGGTTGATCTCTTTTTCTTGCAGCGCCGCGATGAGCGAGTCGCTCACTAGCCGCTCGCGGACCTCCTCTTGGATGCGCTTGCCGTAGTGTTGCAGGATCACATCTTTCGGCACCTTGCCGGGGCGAAAGCCGGGGAGGCGGGCTTCTTTACCGACCTCGCGCGTCACCTCGTCGAAGGCACGCGTGACCTCTGCATCCGGGATGGTGACCGACAGCTTGCGACCAAAGAGGTCGAGGTTTTCTACGTTGACGTCCATGCAAACGAACCCTTCGCGATCGAGCGGGTGAAGCGACGGCTCCTAGCAGCCCGCTCGAAAAATGGCTACTGTTTGCGCCGCTTATGGCGGTAGAGGTGTCCTGATGAAGGTCTCAGAGGTAGTTAAGACAGGGCTTACGCGCTTGCTCGCGGATCCCGAGGCTTACTTGCGCCGCGCGCGTGTCGGGCTCTGCGTAAATCCTACCGCGGTGGATGGTGGTCTTCGTCACGCCGCGGATCTTTTGCACGCCGATGCGAAGGTCGATCTTCGGTTGTTGTTCGGCCCCGAGCACGGCGTGCGGGCCTGCGCGCAAGACATGGTGAGTGTCGAGCACCTGCGCGACGAGAATACGGGCCTCGAGGTCGTGAGCCTTTATGGCGCAACCTACGACTCGCTCACGCCAACCAGAGATCAGCTCGCCAAGATCGATGTGCTCGTCTTCGACATCCAGGACATCGGCAGCCGCTATTATACCTACGCGGCCACCCTGGCCTTGTGCATGCGCGCGGCTGGCGAG
>CAYXQW010000423.1:0-2956 GCA_964466695.1 uncultured Bdellovibrionales bacterium | reverse complement strand
GCCGGAGGTGGACACCATCTTCGAGATCGGCGGTCAGGACGCGAAGTACGTGTACATCAACAACGGCGTCCCGCTCGACTACGCGATGAACGAGGCGTGCTCGGCGGGCACCGGGTCCTTCCTCGAGGAGTCGGCGGCGGGCGACCTCAACATCGCGAGCGCCGCCGAGATCGGTGAGGTGGCGCTCGCCGCCAAGGCGCCGCTCAAGTTCGGCGAGCACTGCTCGGCCTTCATCAACTCCGACATCCGCAAGGCGATCCAGCAAGGCGCCGAGCACGCCGACATCGTCGCCGGGCTCGTCTTCTCCATCGTCGCGAACTACTTGAACCGCGTGGCGCAAAACCGCGCCATCGGCGAGCACATCGCGCTGCAAGGCGGCGTCGCCAAGAACCCGGCGGTGCCTTTGGCTTTCGCGGCCATGACCAAAAAGCAGATCCTCGTGCCGCCCGACCCCGAGCTCATGGGGTGCTTCGGCGTCGCGCGGCTCGCCAAGCAGAAGGCCGACGAGGGGTTCCTCGAGGAGGGCGACTTCGCGCTCGAGGCGATGCTCGCAAAGAGCATCGTCGAGAAGAACAGCTTCGTCTGCAAGTCCTGCGACAACCTCTGCGAGATCAAGAACCTCGAGGTCGGCGGCCACAAGTACCCCTTCGGCGGCCGCTGCTCGCTCTACACCAACGCGCGCAAGAAGCGCCGCTCGACGCACGACACGGCGGACTACACCGACGTGCGGACGCGGATGATCTTCGACGAGCCTAAAGACACCGTCGCGGCGCCGCTTCTGAGCGACAAGGTCGTGGGAGTGCCGCGCGCCTTCTCGGTGCATTCGCTGTGGCCGTTCTATCGCTCGTTCTTCGCGCACCTCGGGGTGCGCGCCGTCTTGTCGGAGAGCGTCTCGCCGGCAAGCATCGCGCGGCAGGAGAGCAACTACTGCTTCCCGGCCGAGATCGCGCACGGCGCCGTGCAAGATGTCCTCGATCGCGGGGTCGACTACCTCTTCTTGCCGCACTTTCGCGACATGCCCTCGATGGAGGCGGGGCCGGTGCACGCCTGCACGTGCCCGCTCACGCAGGGGCTCCCTTATATGATCCGGCAGGCCTTCGCGCTCGACGATCGCAAGATCCTGCGGCCGGTGGTGTCGTTCAAGGAGGGCGTGGGCGCGAGCCGCTCGGCCTTCGAGGAGGTGGCGGCGAAGCTCGGCCTTACGGCCCGGCAGGGCGGCGAGGCCTACGACCAGGCGGTGGCCGAATACCAGCGCTTCGTCGAGGCTTATCGCGCGCGGGGCAAGGAGGTGCTCGAGGAGATCAACCAAAACCCCGACCGCCTCTACGTGGCGCTGCTCGGCCGCCCCTACAACGCGTTCACGCGCGACGCCAACATGGGGATCCCGCGCAAGTTCCTCTCGCAGGGCGTGACGGTCGTCCCCTTCGACATGATCTACGATCCCGAAGACAGCATCCTGCCCAACATGTACTGGTACTATGGCCAGCAGAACATGAAGGCCGTGCGCATGGTGCGCAGGATCCCGAACCTGTTCCTCTCGTGGGTGTCCAACTTCTCGTGCGCGCCCGACTCCTTCATGCTGCACTACGTGCGGCGCATGATGGGGCAGAAGCCCTACCTGGTCTTGGAGATCGACTCGCACACCGCCGACGCCGGCCTCGACACGCGCATCGAGGCCTTCCTCGACATCGTCGAGAGCTACCGCAAGCACGTCGTGCCGAAGGACGAGCTCGAGAAGCCTCGCCGCTACAGCGTCGCTTTGAAGAAGGCATACTGCGACGTGGTCGATCGCGAGACGGGTGAGCGGATCGACATCCGCGACCCGCGGGTGACCCTGGTGTGGCCATCGATGAGCGAGCTCAGCGTGCAGGCGATCGCCGTCGCCTCAGCGCGGCGCGGGATAAAGTCGGTGCACCTGCCGGTGCCGGACGAGAAGAGCACCGAGCTTGCGCGCGCGGTGGCTTCGGGCAAGGAGTGCATCCCGGCCTTGTTGGTGCTCGGCTCGGCGCTCAAGTACTTCCGCGATCACCAGCCCAAGCCCGGCGAGATAAGCTTGCTCTTCGTCCCCTCGACGCTCGGCCCCTGCCGCACCGGGCAGTACTACGTGTACTTCGACCAGGTCTTCGAGGAGCTCGGTTGGGAGCGGGTGGTGCAGATCGTGGCGGCGAGCGAGAACTCCTACCGCGAGCTCGGCGAGGACGTGAACAAGGACGTGTGGTACGCGGTGGTGGTCGCCGATTACTTCACCGACATCCGCCGGGGCATCCGCCTCTTGGCCAAGGACCCCGAGGCCGGCCTGCGCGTCTTCGACGAGGTCTGGAAGGATGTCATGGGATCCTTCGCCAAAAGCACCCGCGAGCTCAAGCGGGCGCTCGGCCGGGCGCGCGCGCGCTTTTGCGAGATCGAGAAGGTCCGCACGCTCGAGGACGTAAAGAAGGTCCTCGTGGTGGGGGAGATCTACGTGCGACGGGACGACTTCTCGGTGCAGGAGGTCACGGACTACTTGATCTCGCGCGGCATCTTCCCCAAGGTCACCGGCACCTCCGAGTGGTTCCTCTACACCGACTACGCGCGCAAGTTCCTCATGCGCGAGCGGCGCAAAAAGCTCGGCTGGTTCGGGGCGCTCGGCGAGGGAGGCATCAAGGAGGAGGCCTGGTTCCACATCGAGGCCTTCTGGAAGAAGCACGTCGAGCACTCGGTGCACCACGCGCTCGCGCCGACGGGCTTCATCCCCGAAGCGCCAGAGGACATGGACGCCATCATCTCGCGCGGGCGCGATGACTTCATCGAGCCCGAGCTCGAGAGCGAGGCCACGGTCTCGTCGGCGGTGGCGGCCGAGGGCATGCGCGACGGTTACTCCGGGGTGGCGATCATCGCGCCCTTCGGCTGCTTGCCTGGCCGGCTGATCGAGGGCGTCTACACGCCGTGGGCGCGGCAGCGCGGCTACCCCGTGATC
>CAYXQW010000422.1:0-2957 GCA_964466695.1 uncultured Bdellovibrionales bacterium | reverse complement strand
AGTAAGGGCGTAAAGAAGTCGTAGACGTGCGACATATCGAAGAGCCCAGCGAGCCGCCTGTGCCCGCGCTCTTGCCGTCGAAACCCTGCGCACGCGGCACGCGCGAGCGGCGGCACGAGGTAGGTGTTGGCGAGCGTTTCGTAGGAGGCCTTACGCAGCGCCGCGAGCTCACGGGCACGTGGGTGCTCCCAAGCGCGGTCACCCTTCTTCGGCGCGAACAAGTCGTAGACCAGGCTCAAGGTAGGCTCGAGCACGCACCCGGCGGCGACGAAAGCGCGCACGTCCTCGTCCGTGAGCTCGCCCTCGACGTGGGTGTGCGCGAGCGAGGTCACCCCGGCGCGCACGCCGCGTCGCAGCGACTCGGCGCTCGCATGATGCATGGTCGAGGGCACGCCGCGACGGCGCGCCTGGTCGGCGAGCGCCTCGAGCTGCGCCATGGTCATCAGGGTAGCGCCCGGGCGGTACGTGAGCTTTTTTTGCGACTGCTCGTAGACCTTGATGGTGTGCGCGCCACGATCGATGGCGCGATCGACCGCGTCACGCACCTCTTTCGCTGAAGCATCGCGCGTAAAGACCACCACCCCGGAGTTGCGCGAAGCGAAGCGCACGAGCGGCACCCCGAGCGCGAGCGAAGCCGCTTGCTCGGCGAGCGTCCGCCGCGAGGCGAAGGGGCCTCCAGCCTGACTCACGATCACCGATGGATAGAGGGTGGGCCCCAAAAGCTCGCCGCGCTCGATCCGCGCCGCGAGGCCCGTGACGAGGCGGAGGTCCTCGGCCCAGGCATCGCGCACCCCGGTAACACCTCGCGCGATGCACTCGCGCATAGTCTTCTCGCGCTGGCGAAAGGCAGAGAAATGCGCCGCCCATATACCCCGTAGCCCCGTGGTCATGTGCGGCAGCACGAGCTCGAGGTGGCAGTGCGTGTTGAGCATGCCGGGGATGAGCGTGCGGCCCGCGAGCTCGATCACCCGATCCTCGGCGCCCACCCCTATCCCCTCGTGTGGCCCGAGCACCGCCGCGATGCGCTCACCTTCGAGCACCACGACGGTCCCGGCCGGCAAGGCGACGCCGCGCTCGACATCGATCACACGCCCACCTGCGAGAAAAGTCCTGCCCCGACGCATGCGCACCCTTTCGTCATCGCTTCGTAACACGCGATGTCCTTGACTCTACCGTCTCGTGTGATTATCACGGCCACCGCCACATGGCCCAGCAAGGATAGCAACCACTAGGAGGAAGCATGAAATCCTTAATCAGAAGGTCTTGCGAGGCATTGACCGCGTTGGTCACGCTCCTCGCCGCAACCTCGGCTCACGCGAGCGAAGCCGAGCTCGTCTTGCCCTCGCTCGATGTAGACGTCGCCGGCATCAACGCCCGCACGCTGCTCATCGCAGGTCTCGTGATCTGCGTGCTCGGCGGCTTCTTCGGCCTCGTCATCTACCAGCAGCTAAAGAGACTCCCCGTGCACAAGTCGATGCGCGAGGTTTCCGAGCTCATCTACACGACCTGCAAGACCTACCTCATAACGCAGGGCAAGTTCCTGCTCGTCCTCGAGCTGCTCATCGGCACCATCATGGTGGTCTACTTCGGATGGCTGCGTAACCTCGAGGCCTCCAAGGTGCTCGCCATCGTCATCTTCTCGCTCGTCGGCATCGGCGGCAGCTACGGGGTCGCCTGGTTCGGCATCCGCGTAAACACCTTCGCCAACTCGCGCGCGGCCTTCGCCTCCCTGCGCGGCAAGCCCTACCCCACCTATGCCATCCCGCTCAAGGCTGGCATGAGCATCGGCACGCTGCTCATCTCGGTCGAGCTTTTGATGATGCTCATCATCTTGCTCTTCGTCCCGAGCGACTACGCCGGTCCCTGCTTCATCGGCTTCGCCATCGGCGAGTCGCTCGGCGCCTCGGCGCTGCGCATCGCGGGCGGTATCTTCACCAAGATCGCGGACATCGGATCGGACTTGATGAAGATCATCTTCAACATCAAGGAAGACGACGCCCGCAACCCCGGCGTCATCGCCGACTGCACCGGCGACAACGCGGGCGACTCGGTCGGCCCCACCGCCGACGGCTTCGAGACCTACGGCGTCACCGGCGTCGCGCTCATCACCTTCATCATCCTCGCGGTGAAAGACCCGAGCATCCAGGTGCAGCTCCTCGTCTGGATCTTCGTCATGCGCGTCATGATGATCGTGACCAGCATCGTCTCCTATCTCATAAACCAGGCCATCGCCCGCGCCCGCTACGGCAACACGACGACGATGAACTACGAGGGGCCCCTCACCTTCCTCGTGTGGCTCACCTCCATCGTCTCGATCGGCATGACCTACCTCGTCTCCTACCTCACCATCAGCGATCTGGCCGGCGACCCCTCCTTGTGGTGGAAGCTCTCCACGATCATCACCTGCGGCACGCTCGCCGGCGCCATCATCCCCGAGCTCGTCAAGGTGTTCACCTCCACCAAGTCTCGCCACGTGCAGGAAGTCGTCACCAGCTCCCGCGAAGCCGGCGCATCGCTCAACGTTCTTTCTGGCCTCGTCGCGGGTAACTTCAGCGCCTTCTGGATGGGCCTCGCCATCGCTGCGCTCATGGCCATCGCCTATTTCGTGAGCGGCGCCGGTCTCGGCGGGCTCATGATCGCCCCGGCGGTGTTCGCCTTCGGCCTCGTGGCCTTCGGCTTCCTCGGCATGGGCCCGGTCACCATCGCCGTCGACTCCTACGGCCCGGTCACCGACAACGCCCAGTCGATCTTCGAGCTCTCGCTCATCGAGTCGCAGCCCGGCATTGAGGCCGAGATCAAGAAGGACTTCGGCTTCACGCCGGCCTTCGCGACCGGCAAGATGCTGCTCGAGGAGAACGACGGCGCCGGCAACACCTTCAAGGCCACGGCCAAGCCCGTGCTCATCGGCACGGCGGTGGTCGGGGCCACGACCTTGGTGTTCTCCATCATCGTGTTGC
>CAYXQW010000421.1:0-2961 GCA_964466695.1 uncultured Bdellovibrionales bacterium | reverse complement strand
CTTAGCATAACATGCGGTAAATACGCAACGGACCCAAGCTTCCATGAAAAAAGCCGCCCCCCGCTCGCGCGAGCGGGGGGCGGCCAAAGTGCGCGCCCAAAGAAGAACGATGCTTACCGGATGTTGCTGATGGAGTTCTTCACCGTATCGTGACGAGTCTTCATGATGTTCGAGATCGACGAGATCTTCTGGTTCTCGGCCTGCATTTGCTGCTGCAAAGACAAGAACTGAAACTGCATGCTCTGATTGGCGACCGCGTACTCCTGCATGCGCTCGATCTGATCGCCAGGGGTGACGGCCGGAGCGTTCGCCCCGCCACCGACACCTGACGACGTGGTGCTGCCCGCGCCACCAAAGGAGCCCGCGTTCGGGGAGGCGGAGTTGGCGAGACCTATCGTCGAGGTTTGCCCGGAGACCGACGCCGCGGAGCGAAAGCCACGCACGCCCTGCACCGCAGCGGCAACCACCGCCGCGCCGCCACCTGGCAATAGCGGACCGGCGACCTCCAACGAGCGGCTCAGGCCTTCTCCCAAAACTTCGCCGAAGTTGGCGCTGGTGCTCGTTTGCCGAATGCTGCTCTGGCGCAGCTCGACCCGCAACCCGCTCCCTGCAGCATTAGTATTGAGGGTGGTAGGATCTGACATGGCGCTCACTCTCCTTCTTATCTGGCTCTCTTATGGCCCGCAGCATTAAGCTGCGTTCATCGCCCATGGTTTACAAGCCAACACAACCCTACTTTATCGCTCCATGCCTTCGCGGGTTAAAAAAATACTCTCCCGCTATGGCGTTGGGTGTCGCGCCGGGTTGTCGCTGACCATCGAATCCTTGGTTTTGTAAAGGAAATCAACCAAGTTCAAGACATGATCGACGGCCACGATGGCCTTCTTGGCGGCGGTCTTATCGCGATTCGTGGTGGCCTCGGACGCAAAAGCTTGAAGCCTGCTTTTGATGCTCCCGAGCACTCCAAAGGCTTGTTCGTCGCTCTCGCTCTCGATCATGCTCTCTATGCGTCGGAAGCCCACCGTAGGGGTTTCTGCTGGGCTTTCCGCCCCGGCGTTTTTGCCATGAGATGCCACGAAGGGCTTGCGGGTGTCGCTGATCTTGAAGGACTCGAGCTTCTCGGAAGTCATGGTTCTTGATCCCTGACCTAACCGCCGCAGGCCGACGGTGCCGTGAAAAGAGTGTTGGCACAAGCTTCTTCGAGATTGCTGCAGCCGGAGGGCGCGGCGGCTTCTGCGACACAGTCGCAATTAGCGTCGAGGCGCTCGGCCGGGGAAGAGCCGATTAAATTGGTGGCGGCCCAGAGTAAAGACTCTTCCAGGCGGTTCGCGCAGCTCGGGGTCGCGCGCCCTTGCGGCAAGGAGGCGAGCTCGCTCGGTAGATAGAAGAACTTGGAGGTTATGCCGTCGTTTACGAACTCCAGATCGACCTGCTTGGCGTCGTCGTCGACGCTGCCTTCGCAGAGGTTTAAGTAACCTATGAAGTAGGCCAGAGGCACGCTCGGCATCGAGGCGGCCGGGGCGCGCATGCGGTAGGTGAGAGCCACCGGCCACACGGTCCCGCGCATGATCTCGCCGCACTCGTTCGTTGCGGTCAGGTCGCCCGGGTTGACGTTGAGCTGACAGGGGTCGTACGAGCCGATCTGCAACCACACCTCGAGCCGTTCGGCGAGCGTAGCCTCGGCCTCGCAGGCAAGCAGCGGCTCTTGCCAGGAGACGCTGAACGTGGCGGTGGGGAGCGCTTCGGGCGCGCCGCACGCGGCTATGGTTACGAGGGCACAGAGCCAAAGTCTTTTCATGGAGAGACCCCCATGCCCGCGACCGCCGTCGGGCTGGGCGCAAATACGCGCACGCGCAAAGGACCACCGGACGAAGAATCGCCGCCGTCTTTGAGCAAGAAATAAGCGGTGGTCCCCCCTCCGAGGAGCACCACCCCGGCGGTTGCCCCCCAGAACCAGGGTGAGCAATAGAAAGGTGGATCCAGGCTGTTGCACACGGAGGTGGGCTTTGGCGGCGGTGGCTCCATGAAGCCTTCGGCGACCTCGGGCGGCGGTGGGGTTGTGTCGGCGACGTCGGGTACGAGCGGACCCATGTTGCCGATTTGCTCGCAGGCGGGCGGGGCGACGGCCGCGACCAGCCGTACGGGAGCCTCGGGGCTACCGTGGCGCGCGGGGCCATTGCCGTACATGTCGAAGGTCTCGATGAAATACTCGACCTCGCCTTTGAGCTCTTTCTCCTTGAGGACGGCGACGAAGTGATCTTGCCCGGCCACGCGAACAAAAGAGGTGTTCTTCCAGCTCCCGCCTGCGACGCGATAGATGAGCTTGGGGTCGAAGACCTCGGATTCGTCGATGAACTTCACCAAGACCTCGAAGGCCTGCCCCTTGGTATAGTACGCGCAAGGTTCGTGGACTATGGCCGGAGGCATGGTGTCCTGCGCCGCCGACGCGAGACGCAGAGGCGAGAGCATCAAGACGAAAATCAATAGCCTGTAGCTCACGAGCTCGACCCTCCGGGTTCGTTGTTATGGTGTCGTATGTACGATTTCTCGGCCGATAAGTCGATGGTCAAAGCTCGTATCGTTCGCGGCCGTGAGGACCTCACGGGCCCGTGTAGTTGAGCGAGATGTGTAGCTGGCGTCCCTCGGGGTTCGCGAAGTCGAACACCGCCGTGTCGTCGGCCTCCATCTGCGCCAAAGGCGTGCGCCCGAGCCCGATGCCTCCCTTGCTCCTTACGATGGCCCAGGGGTCTGCATTTATGGAGTAGCTCACGCGGCCATTGAC
Source organism: uncultured Bdellovibrionales bacterium (assembly GCA_964466695.1). Taxonomy (GTDB): domain Bacteria; phylum Myxococcota; class XYA12-FULL-58-9; order XYA12-FULL-58-9; family JAFGEK01; genus CAYXQW01. Next base: position 179 of record CAYXQW010000421.1, on the reverse strand, counting down.
GAGGCTATAATCGATCGTGATTTTGAAAGGGTCGGACTGTATATCGGAGCCTCGCCCCAAGACGATCGTCCCCTTGGCGGCTCGCAGGCGCAAGGTCTGGCTGGCGGAGGCTCCCCCGAGGAAGATGGGAACGGCAGGGTTGGTCGAGATGCGCAAAACTCCGAAAGCTTGCGCCGCGG
>CAYXQW010000420.1:0-2962 GCA_964466695.1 uncultured Bdellovibrionales bacterium | reverse complement strand
GCGGCCATAGTGGGAGGCGACGACCTCGAGGGTGTCGCGGCGGACCAGGGCGACCTTGGTGGTGGTCGAGCCGCCGTCGATGCCGAGGATGTACTCGGCGTCGGGGTCGTACGCGCCGCGCATCGAGGCCGCGTAGCGAACACGATCGCGGTGCTCTTGCAAGGCCTCGTACGTGCCGTAAGTGAGCGCCTGGCAGTCGCGCACGAGCTCCTCGACAGGCGGCAGCTCGACCCCTTGCGCGCGCGCGAGCCGCGCCGCGCCCATGGCCTCGAAGCACGGCGCCGACTCCGGCACGACGAAGTCGATGTTCGGCCAGCGCTCGCGGACGAAGCGCAAGAGGAAGCGGTTGCGCGTCACCCCGCCGATGAGCACGACCTGCCCCTTGTCGATGCGGGCCTTGAGCAAGAACTCCGACACCTTGTCGGCCATGACGCGCGACAAGGAGAGGGCGATGTCGCCCTTGGTCGCCTCGCCCTTGTTGAGCCGGTGCGTGCAGTCCGACTTCATGAACACCGAGCAGCGCGACGAGAGCTTGTAGACCTTGGCGTCCGACGCCACGCGGTCGAGATCGTCGAGCGTCAGGTTCATGCGGCCGAGCTGTTGGCGAAAGAACTCCCCGGTGCCGGAGGCGCACTTGTTGCCGGCGTAGGTGCTGATGATGTGGCCCTTGTCGTCCACGACGTAGACCACGAGGTCCTCGCCGCCCATGGAGACCACCGCGCGCGGCGTAAGGCCGAGGGCCACAAGGCCGCTCTCGATCGCCACGGGGGCGATGACGTCCGTGAGGCGTAGGCGATGGCGGCCGGCGCCGCCCGTGACGAGCGCCCGCACCGTGGCGCCCGAGCCGTCGAGCGCGAGCTCCGAGAAGAGCCGCCGCAAGGTCCCGGCCACGTCGCCGTCATGAGCCTGTGAGGCGAAGCGCTCACCCTCATCCGAGGTGAGGCAGAGCTTCACCGTAGTCGAGCCGACATCGATCCCCAACGCGAGTTGCTGCTGCACCATGTGTCGTAAAACCTCCGTAATGCCGCAGGTGGCGTTAGCGCACCAAGTGCCAAAGCACAAGTCGCGGTGAGATCGTGTGAGGATAGTGGGTATTGTGGGCATTGGTGGAGCAGAAGGGGATCGAACCCTCGACCTCCGCATTGCGAACGCGGCGCTCTCCCAGCTGAGCTACTGCCCCAATGCCAAGCAAAGAAGGCCGCCCTCTAGCACCGGCCGGCCGGCAGCGTCAACAGTCGGGTGGCGCGCACGACTGGCGGACGATATGGCCACCTTCCATGGCGCGGTTATTTCTTCGCAAGGAGCGCTGCCGGGGGGGCGGCGGGCGCCGATAGTATCGAGCTGTCGGCAAGGCTTTGGGATACGGCGAAAGCTGGGCTAGTGTCTCGACCATGGCAACGCGCAAGCTATCCCCAGACCGCTGTGATTGGGCCGGCACGGATCCGCTTTACGTCGCGTATCACGACGAAGAGTGGGGCGTTCCGGTCACGGACGATCGGAAGCTGTTCGAGTTTTTGATCCTCGAGGGTGCCCAAGCAGGCCTTAGTTGGTTGACCATTTTGCGCAAGCGAGAAGGCTATCGACGAGCCTTCGCCAATTTCGATCCGAGGAAGGTGGCGCGCTTCGATGAAGAGAAGATCATCGATTTGTTGAGTGATCCCAACATCGTGCGCAATCGAGCCAAGGTCGCGTCTGCGATCCAGAACGCACGCGTTTTTCTCGAGATTCAGTCGGAATTCGGCTCGTTCGCCGCGTATCAATGGCAGTTCGTCGATGGAAGGCCGATCCAAAACCGACGCCAGAACATCAAGCAGATCCCGGCTCGCACCGAGCTCTCCGACTCTTTGAGCAAAGACCTCAAAAAGCGGGGGTTTGGCTTCGTGGGCTCGACCATTGTCTATGCGCACATGCAGGCAGTCGGCATGGTCAACGACCACCTCGAAAGCTGTGCACGCCATCGCGTCGTTGCCAAGCTGGGCAAGGCGCTATTTGTCGCGGGGATGAAAAGCGCGAAGAGCAGATAGCTGCCATTTCACATACGCGCTACGAAACCGAAGGGGCCGCGCTCGTTGCGACCTCGCTCGACCTCGCCCGCGTTTTGCGCGCGCGCAAGAGCACGTCCTTGTTGAACTGAGCTATGATCTCGGCCCGGCCGTCGAACGCGATGCGCGCCACACGGTTTACGTCTTCGATCATTTGCACCAGCCGCCCCTTGCTCTCGTACACCCTGAGCGTGTCGACCGGCAGCCCGGCGTAGCCGCTCTCTTGCGTTTGCTGCGCCGCGTCGAGCTTCGCCTTGACCTCGTCGAGCCTGACGGCGGGACTCTGCCCCCTGAAGTACTTGGCGAGGGGCTCATCGAGCGCCACCACCGCGGGCCGCACCCGCTCGAGATACATGGCGAGCCGCGGCGTCGCCTGGCCCAAACGACCGCCGGACGCGAACGACTCCACCGTGACCCCCTGAGCTGGAGCCTCGCGCAGAGCCAAAGGCGCGGCCAACCGCAGCGCGCGGATGAAGGCCTTGGCGCCGGTGCGCGCGCTCACCTCCTCGTCATGCGCGGCCTTCGACTGCCCGCGGGCCTCGGCCTGCACCGCCACGCTCGAGCCGAGCTCCGAAACGAGCGCCGACATCGCCTCCGTCTCTTCGGCCGACCAGCCGTGCTCGCTGAGCGTGTCCCGGTACTTCTCCGCCAACGCCACCTGCACGAGGCCCTGGTCACGCACACCCTCGCGCGGCTCACCACGCCCCTTTTTCACTAATTCCAGATTTATGTCTGCCATGGTCAATCCCTCTTTAATGAGATAGGCCCGGGGTTATTCCCGGCCTGGAGGGAATATCACAAAAGATGGCGCTCTAAGGCAATACCTGATCGTCAGTGCCCAACCACCTGATCGTCACCCTTCGAGACGCCTTGCTACGCAAGGCTCCTCAGGGACGCGGTGCTCATCCACTCGATCGTCA
>CAYXQW010000419.1:0-2963 GCA_964466695.1 uncultured Bdellovibrionales bacterium | reverse complement strand
CGGCGGGTTCGGTCGCGGTCTCCTCGTGGGGAGGGGTTTGCAAAGCGCACGCGGCGATGTCGAGCCCTGCGGCCGTGGTGCCGATAGAGGTCGCCGCGCGTTCAACCGCGTTCGAGAAAAGCTCCGAAAGTGCGCGCGCCGCGTTGGAATAATCCCCGACCACGACGGGCTTGCGTTCGTCGAACGCGAAGGTCCAGATGGTGTCGCCGGTCTTGAAGTCGGTGGCGTAGAGGCTGATGGCCAGGTGCGCGAACCAGAGGTCGCCGCTGTCATAGATCTCGATGGCCTGCAGATCGCCGCCCACGATGTAATCGGGCCGTTGCGATCCGAGCTCCCGCGCCACCGACTCGAAGACTATTTGATCAGAGAGAGAGCGCGCGAGGAGATCGCTCAGCATGCGATTCGGGCGTACCGCCCAGACCTGGGTCTCGCGATAGGCGAGCTCGAAGGGGCTCGTGCGCACCACGAATTGATATTTGTCGTAGGCGCTCTCGGCGTTGAGGTCGCGCACGTAGGCCGCGCCGGCGAGGCACCGCGGAGGAGTAGATGTGCCGAGCGAGGGCACGAGGTGCAGGGTGTAGTAACGGCGCTGCTGTTGCTTCGTGGCGCCAAAGCAGCCCGCGAGCAAAAAGAGCGCCAGGGCCAAGCAGAGGGCCATGAAGCTTCGTCCACGCTCGAACACGGGTCTCATTCCTGCATCTCCCGGCCACGTAAGAGCACCGAGGGGTCTTGCGCCACGGTGCGGCTGAATTCACGTAGATTCTCGGTTGCTTCACGTAAATACGCCAAAGACATGGTGAAATCTTGACGGCTCGCGGTGACGGCGAGATCGAGGTCGAGCGCCAGGCGATCGAAGCGCTGTAAGACCCTGTAGAGCGCCTGCATCGACTGGCCGAGCTTGGCCTCTTCGAGCCCGCGCTCGAGCTCAAAGAGCACGAAGCGTGCTTGCTTGACGGCGGCGGCGACATCTTTCGGGTCCACCTCGGCGATGGGCCGGCGCAAGGCCTGCATGGTCTGCGCAAGCTCGTGGGTGGTGACCTGCAAGGTCTCGGTCCCCTCGTTCGCCAGGCGCGTGGCGGCCTCGCCGGTCTTGGTGAACGCGCGCAGAGCTTCGACGAAGGGCTGCTCGGTCTTGGCGAGGAAGTGATCCGAGGTGGCGGTGAAGACCGTGAGCCCGTCGAGCAGCTTCTCGATGCGCACGCGGTTCTCTTCGCTCATAAAGAGGGAGAGCTGCGTGGCGACCACCTCGAGACGGCGGGCGATCTCGGCGGCCTTGTTGGTGATCTCGTCGATGGCCGAGCTGCCGGCTGTAAGCTCGCTGCCGGCCTTGAGCGGGGGCCCTCTGGGGTCACCGTTGATGACGTTGATGCTCTTTAGACCCGTAAGGCCGTTCGCGTCGAGCCGCGCCATGGCGCCGGGATACAAGCGCACCGCAGGATCGATGGCGAGCGTGACCTCGATGCGGCTCGGATCGTCGGGTGCGATCCGCATGTCCTCGACGTTACCTATGCGTAATCCTTGATATTTCACCGCGGCGCTCGGCTCTAAACCCGAGACGCTGTCTTGGTAGCGCACGGTGTAGCGGTGGCGGGTGTCCCACAAGCTGAGGCCGGCGAGCACCGCGATGCTGCCGGCGAGCAGGACGACCCCGAAGACCACGAAGGCGCCCAGGCGAGCCTTTTGTTGTCGTGATAACTCGGCCACGTTTCACCTCACGCTCACAGATGACAGAACCGATGCCCTGGTGTCTCGCTCGTCGCGGCGCTCGCGGCCGAAGAAGGCACGCACGACGGGATGATCCGACGCGGCCACCTCGGCCAAGAGACCCGAGACCAAGACCCGCCCCTCGCCGAGCATGGTGGCGCGGTCGGCGATGGCGTTGATGCTCATAAGCTCGTGCGTCACCACCACGATGGTGGTGCCGAACCTGTCGCGCAAGCTCAACAAAAGATGATCGAGCTCGGCGCCCGTGGTCGGATCGAGCCCGGCGCTCGGCTCGTCACAGAGCAAGAGGTCGGGGTCCAAGGCCAAAGCGCGCGCGAGCCCGGCGCGCTTCTTCATCCCGCCCGAGAGCTCGCGCGGCGTCATGTGGGCGAAGTCGCCGAGGCCCACGACCTCGAGCTTCATCCAGGCGATCTCGTCGATGATGCGCGGCGGGAGCTTTGTACACTCGCGCAAGGGCAAGGCCACGTTGTCACGGAGCGAGAGCGAGCTCATGAGCGCGGCCGATTGAAAGAGCACGCCGAGGCGGCGTAAGAGCGCCTCGCGGCGCGGCTCGTCCGCGGCATAGAGGTCTTGACCGAACAGGAGCACCTCGCCGCTCGCCGGCGGCAAGAGCCCGACGAGCGCGCGCAGCAAGGTGCTCTTGCCGCACCCCGAGCCTCCGAGGACCACGTGCACCTCGCCCCGAGAGATCTCGAGATCTACCCCGCGCAAGATCGGTCGCCCGCCATAATCGGCGCACAGGGCGCGCGCGACGACGGGATATCTCTCGATAGTCACGCTCAGCCTCCGAAGTAGAACAACATGCTGAAGGCGGCGTCAGCTATGATCACCGCGAAGATAGAGACCACGACGCTGCGCGTGGTGCTGCGACCGACCTCGTCGGCGCCGCCCCGCGTCGAAAGCCCGATGGCCGCGCCGATGGTGACGATGAGGCCGGCGAAGGCCAGGCTCTTGATGAGGCCGGTTATGATGTCGAAGGCCGCCACGGCCTGCTGTAAGCGCTCCAAGAAAGACCACGACGAAACGTCGAGGTAGAGGATCGCCACGAGGAAGGCGCCGCCTATCGCGAAGGCGTCGGCGAAGATGGTGAGCAGGGGCAGGACGAGGCACATGGCCAAAAACTTTGGCACCACGAGGAGCCTTATGGGCGAGAGGCCCATGGTGGCGATGGCGTCGATCTCCTCGGAGACGCGCATGGTGGCGAGCTCGGCTGCCACCGCCGAGCCCGACCGGCCGGC
>CAYXQW010000418.1:0-2976 GCA_964466695.1 uncultured Bdellovibrionales bacterium | reverse complement strand
AAGGACGAGGTAGAACGGAATTGCTCAGATAGGCCTCGATCATCACGACGAGCTCGGCGACGAGCTCCTCCTTCGTTACGATCTGTTCGTCGGGGTGGGCAGCGAAGCCATGGGTCAGGCTCTCGGCGGCGTGGATGACGAAGTAGGCCGACCGCTCGAGGTCCTCTCGGCAAACCTCGGGGAAGCTGCGCAAAAGACCGGCCATGGCCTCGATCCCCTCCCGCTCGGCGCGGAGCATCACCCCGTGCAGCCTCTCGGGGAGCGGGATCTCCTCGAGGATCATGTGCTGGAGTCGCGGGCGCGCCTCGTGCACCTCCATGACTCCGCGAACGTAGTCCTCCATGGCGTCGCGCAGCCCATGCCGCTTCGCGACCATGTGGCCGACCCACTCGTGAAGCTTACGGCTGGTCTCGCGGATGTGCGCCTCAAGGAGCGCCACGGCCACCGCGTCCTTGTTCGGAAAGTACTGGTACAGCGTGCCCACCGAGACACCGGCGCGCTCGGCGATGCGGCTCGTCGTCCCGCCAGCATAGCCCGAGGCCTCGAAGACCTGTGCGGCCGCGGCGAGGATCTGTTCGACCGTCACCTTCGACCGCCGCTGGGACGGCTTCTTGCGAAGCTCGAGGAACGCGCGCACCTGACGAGGGCGTCTACCTGAAATGCGAGCAGGCACAATCTGAATGATTGCTCAAAAAATGTAGGCGGTCAACGACCTAGTGGCGGTGGGTACCAAACGACACGAGAGTGACGAAATTGTCGCTCGCCGAGCGTCACTACGCACGAAGGTCATAGCGCCTTTTTAACTAACTCACCGTAAACTCTAGTTTTTGTGTTGGCGCGAGAATTGCGTGGTAGAATTCCACGCGCCAGGAGGGCAATGCCCATGTCAACACAAGCTCAACCTCGTACCGAAAAGCCGACCCTCGACACCTGCCTCGTCGGCATGATCGAGACCTGGCCGCTCGTCGATCTCTTGGTCTGGCTCCACCAATCGCGCCGCACGGCCATGGTGCGCGTGGGCGACGGCTTCGATGCGGGCGTCATCTTCCTGCAAGACGGCGAGCTCGCACGCTGCGAGTGGCAAAAGCAGCGCGGCGAGGACGCGCTGGTCTCCTTGCTCACCAAAAAGCGCGGGAGCTTCGCGCTCATTCAGCGCGCCGTGCCCGAGATCAAGCCCAACATCCGTACGCCCACGGCCGAGCTGCTGCTCCAGTGCACCATGGGGCTCGACGAGAACCGCCGCTTGCACCAAGCCTAGACTGAAGCTTTCGCGATGACGTAGTGGGGGAGGATGAAGATCGCCCCTCCGCAAAGACCATGGGTCTATCTCGCGGCGATCGCGCTCGTCCTTTTGGTCTATGCCTCGTTCGCGCCGCGGCTTACGCTCTCGCTCACGCTCGACGAGGCCTACACGGCGCACTTCGCGCGGCGCCTCGCCACGGTGCCAGACGACACCTGGCCTCCCTTGTACTACGGCCTCATCTGGGCCGTTACCAAGCTCGCCCCGGCGGGCGAGGCGTTTTTGCGGGTGCCGTCGCTCTTCGCCGTGCTCGGCTCCGGGGTCGCCTTGGCCACGCTCGGCCGCCGTCTCATAGGTCCCGCCCCCGCGCTGCTCGCGGGCCTCGGGGTGGTGCTCACGCCGATCATGCTGCGCTACGCTTTCTGGGCGCGCGGCTACGGTCTGCTCGTCTTCTTCTCCACCCTCTTAACCTTGCTCACGCTCGCGCTCATCACCTTCGGGGTCACGCGCTGGCGACTCGCAGCGTGGGTCGCCGCCTGCCTCGGCGCGGCGGCGACGCACCACTTCGGCGCCCTGCTCGCGCTCTCCTCGTACTTGCTGCTCGCCCTCGGGCATCTGCGCGGTGAAGACGCGCGGCGCTTCCACCGCGCGGCGCTTTGCCTCTTCGTGCTCGCCTCGCCGCTCGTGCTCACCAACACGCGCCAGCTCCTGCTCGGCGTGCGCGCCATCACCGCGTCGCGCTACGTGCAGCTAGAGCAGGTCATCAAGCACCTCGGCCCCGGCGCGGCCCTCGCCGAGGCGCCCTGGCAGTTCATCGCCGGCCTCATGCCCTTGGCCCTCGCCTTCTTGGGCGCGCGCAAGGTAGCGACGGCGACGGCCACCTCCGCGCGCGCGCCAAGATCGCTCTCGTGGTTCCCCATCGTCATCCTCGTGCAGGCGGCGGCGCTCGCGAGCCTCGGTCTCTTCGGTCGCGAGCTCTGGCCGCGCGCGGCGCTCTTTACGGCGGTGGTCTTGCTCTTAGGCTACGTGCTGCTCGCGCGGATGTCGCAGCTTACACGCGCGCGCGCGCGCCTTGCGACGGGCCTCCACCCGCTCGCCGAGCTCGTGCTCGTGATGCTCGTGCTCACGAGCCTCGCCGCCGCCATCAAGCCCATCTTCACGCCGCGTAACCTCCTCGTGCTCCTGCCCGCCTATTACCTGCTCGCGGCGCGCGGCCTCTGCCGCCTCGCGCCGCGCGCGCGCCTCATCGCCGGGGCGCTGATCTTCGCCATCCTCTTGGCCTCATGGCTCTCGTTCGAGGGCAAGTACGGGCAGCAGGAGGACTGGCGCAGGGCGATCGCGCGCGCAAGGAGCATGCGCGAGCCCGGCGACTTTGTGGCGATCCGCCCGGCCTGGGGAGAGCCGGTGCTCGCCTACTACGGGATCTTCGAGCCGTCGCTGCTGCTCAACCGCGCCGACGACCTCTGCGCCTACGACGATCGGCCCTTCGGGGTCGTGGTGCTGAGCTCGAAGTGGCATCACGTCTATGCCCGCGAGGATTGGCAGCGGCTCTTTGCCGCCGCCACGACCAGATGCGCGCGCACACTGGCGCGCGACGAGGTCGCGGGCGTGGAGATACACAGGCTCGAGGTGGGCGCACATGACAGGTGAAGGAGACGCGAGGGTCATCGGCCTCACGGGCGGGGTCGCGAGCGGCAAGTCCACCGTGCGGCGCATGCTCGAAGCGCAAGGCGCGG
>CAYXQW010000417.1:0-2979 GCA_964466695.1 uncultured Bdellovibrionales bacterium | reverse complement strand
ATCACCAACGGCGGCGTCGCCGACCTCTATACGATCCTCGCCAACACCGACGCCGGACCTTGCTTCTTCATCGTGGAGAAGGGCACCCCTGGCCTCTCCCCGGGCAAGGCCGAGGACAAGCACGGCATCCGCATGTCGAACACGGCCGCGCTCACGCTCGACGAGGTCGAGGTCCCGGCCGAGAACCTGATAGGCGGCGTGGAGGGGCGCGGCCTCGCCCAGGCCCAGCAGGTCTTCGGCTACACCCGTCTCATGGTCGCGGCCTTCGGCCTCGGCGGCGGCGTCGCCGCGCTCGAGCGCGCGGTGGCGTATGCGCGCGAGCGGCGTCAGGGCGGGAGCCTCCTCTCCGAGAAGCAGGCCTTCACCCACAAGCTGCTCGTGCCGCACGCGGTGCGGCTGGCCGCGGCGCGGGCCTATATCGAAGACGTGGCTCGCCGGCTCGACAGCGGCGAAGAAGATCTCCAGTGCGAGGGCGCGGTGGCCAAGCTCTGCGCCACCGAGGCGGGCAACGCCGCGGCCGACGCCGCCGTGCAGGCGCTCGGCGGTTATGGCTACGTGCGCGAGTACGAGGTGGAGAAGATCCGCCGCGACGTGCGCATCACCACGATCTACGAGGGGACGAGCGAGATCCAGCAATGGACCATCGCGCGCGAGCGCTGGCGCACGCACCTGCAGACCCAGGGGGGTTTTTACGCGGGGCTCGCCGACGGTATGCGGCGCTTGCACGCGACCAACCCCGAGGTCGGGGCAGGCGTGGCGGCCTTGGCGCTCGACTCTCTGCGCGCGCTGTTCGACCGGGCGCGCGAGCGTCGCTTGACGCGCCATCAGCACGTGCTCTTTCGTCTGGGCGAGCTTTGCATGCAGGCCGAGACGGCCGCGGCGTTCTGCCAGGCCGCGGCGGGTGCGGCGCGTGGCCCGCGACCTCCCGCGCCCGTGCACAAGGCCATGGCGCGCATCTACGCCCGCGAGGCTTCGGCCTTCGTCGCGGGTGAGGGCGTCAAGTGGCTCCGTGGCTGCGATCCCACGGAGGACATCGCGGCGATCGAGAAGACCCTCAAGACTACAGAAATCAACGCCGCTTTTGCCGGCCTCATGGCAGATCTGGACGCCGTCGCGCATCACCTGTGTGGGGCCGAGTCGGCGGGTTGAGCCTCGCCGCGCCGAATAAAAGCAAACCGAGCGGGCCTTTTTGCCCAATCATGAGAGAGGTTCTCAATGAATCACGATGACCGTGGCTCCAAGTCCGCTAACGAGGCGGTGGCTATCGTAGGTATAGCGTCGATCCTCCCCGACGCTCCGGACGTCGCCGCCTTCTGGCAAAACGTCTTGCAGGGCCGCGACAGCATCACCGAGGTGCCGTCGGATCGCTGGCGTCTCGCCGATCACTACGATCCGGATCCCAAGGCTCCGGACAAGACGTACTGTAAGATTGGCGCCTTCGTGCGCGGCTTCAAGTTCGACAACGTGCGTTACCGCATCCCGCTGCCCGTCGCCAGGGCCATGGACGAGGCGCAACAGTGGATGCTCGAGTGCGCTCGGTTGGCGCTGGCGGACGCGGGGCATCCGGGCGGCAAGCTCGATCCCGAGCGCATCGCCGTGGTGGTGGGCAACGCCCTCGGCGGTGAGCTTCATCAGGAGACCACCCACCGTGTGGCGTGGCCGGTCATGGAGCACGCGCTCGAGAACACGCCCGAGTTCGGCGCGCTCCCGCCCGCGGCGCGCGCGGCCATTGTGGCCGGCGCCAAGCAGCGCTACCGCAGCAGCCTGCCGCCGCTCACGGCCGATAGCATGCCGGGCGAGCTCGGCAACGTCATCGCCGGTCGGATCACCAACATCCTCGATCTGCGCGGCGCCAATTTCAGCGTGGATGCCGCGTGCGCGTCGTCGCTCGCGGCCGTGCACTCGGCCGTCGCGCTCTTGAACGATGGCCAGGCGGACGCGGTGGTCACGGGCGGCGTCGATCGCACCTTGGGGCCGTCCACCTTCGTCAAGTTCGCGGCTATGGGCGTGCTTTCGCCCGACGGCAGCAAGCCTTTCGACGCGCGCGCCAACGGCTTCGTCATGGGTGAAGGTTGCGCGGCGTTGGTGCTGCGTCGCCTCGAGGACGCCGAGCGCGACGGCCAGCGTATCTACGCGGTCATCCGCGCCATCGGCGCCTCCAGCGACGGCCGTGGTAAGGGGATCACGGCGCCCAACCCCAAGGGTCAGCTCTTGGCCGTACGGCGCGCCTACGAGCAGGCGGGCTTGTCCTTGGGGACGGTCGGCTTGATCGAAGCGCACGGCACGTCCACGGCCGTGGGCGACGCGGCCGAGGCCGAGGCGCTCGGCCAGGTATTCAAGGATCTGGATCTGCGCCCGCGCACCGTGGCGCTCGGGTCGGTCAAGTCGCAGATTGGGCACTTGAAGAGCGCCGCCGGCGCCGCCGGGCTGCTCAAGGCCACGCTCGCTTTGCATCACAAGGTGCTGCCGCCGACCATCAACGTGCGCGAGCTCAACCCCGCCGTGCCGTTCGAGAAGCTTCCTATCTACGTCAACCAGACGGTGCAGCAATGGGAGCAGCCGCGGTGGGGCGCGCGCCGCGCGGGCGTCTCGTCGTTTGGCTTCGGCGGCACCAACTTCCACGTGGTGCTCGAGGAGTACGTCCCCGGTATGATCGCCGGCGCGCGTAAGACCCGGGTGAGCGTGAGCACGCCGCCGAAGAGCGCGGGCTCGCAAGGCTTGATCTGCCTCGGCGGCGGCGACGTTTCGGCTCTCAAGTCGAGGCTTTCGGAGATCATGGCTGATCCTACGCGGGCGCTCGCAGCGCCGCCAGTCACGGCGCGCGACCTCGGCGCCGCCGAGCGCCTGGCGATAGCCTTCGGCTCGGCGCAAGACCTCGCCGACAAGGCCAAGCAGGCGCTCGCCGCGCTCGACTCCGAGGACGTGCGCGTCTGGCGCGTGCTGCGTAGCCGCGGGGTGCACAGGGGGAGCGGCGCGCCG
>CAYXQW010000416.1:0-2990 GCA_964466695.1 uncultured Bdellovibrionales bacterium | reverse complement strand
GCGCGTCTGGCGCGTGCTGCGTAGCCGCGGGGTGCACAGGGGGAGCGGCGCGCCGCAGAAGCTCGCGTTCTTGTTCCCGGGCCAGGGCTCGCAGTACCTCGGCATGTTGCGGCTCTTGCGCGAGAGCGAGCCCGAGGTGCACGCCACGTTCGCCGAGGGCGACGAGGTCATGGCCAAGAGCCTGACGAAGCCCCTGAGCTCCTACGTCTATGCCGAGAAGAGCGACGAGGCCGACGCGGAGCTGCGCGCCACGGCCGTCTGCCAGCCGGCCATGCTCGCCGCCGACGTGGGCCTCGCGCGGCTTCTCGGCCGTTACGGCATGAAGCCGGACATCGTCATGGGCCACAGCCTCGGTGAGTACGCGGCGCTGGTCGCGGCCGAGTCGCTCACGCTCGCGAACGCCATGCGCGCGGTCTCGGCGCGGGCGCGCGAGATGTCGAGCGTCAGCATCGCCGACAACGGGCGTATGGCCTCGGTGTTCGCGCCTTACGAGGTGATCGAGCAGACGATCCGCGAGATCAATGACTACGTCGTGGCCGCGAACTTCAATGGCCGCTCGCAGACAGTCATCGGCGGTACGACCAAGGCGGTCGAGCAGGCTGTGGAGCGCTTCGCCGCCGCGGGTATCAAGGCGGTCTTGTTGCCGGTGTCGCACGCCTTCCACACCGAGATCGTGGCTCCGGCGAGCAAGCCCTTGCGGCAGATGTTGGCCACGCTCGATCTCAAGGCCCCGCGCCTCACGCTCATCAGCAACGTCACAGGCGAGCCTTACCCGACCGATCCCGCACAGCACGAGCAACGCCTCGATCTCCTCGGGCGGCAGGTCGCCTCGCCCGTGCAGTTCACCCGCGGTCTCGAAGCCGCATACGCGCTCGGCGCGCGGGTGTTCGTGGAGGTGGGGCCGCGCCGCGTGCTCGCGACCTTCGTCGAGGATGTCCTGGGGGAGAAGGGCGACGTCGTCGCGTTGGCGACCAACCAACCCAAGGTGGGTGAGCGCGAGTCTTTCAACATCGCGCTCGCCGGCCTCTACGCCGCGGGCCACGGCTCGCCTCTCATCACTGCAGCGAACGAGGAGTCAATGAGTACAGCCAGCGAACGCGATTCGATCTCTATCGCCAAGGTCTCGACCGTGCCGAGCGCGGCGCCCATGTTATCAGCCCTGCCGGGGAGCAACGAGAGCTCCTACCTCGCGCTCGGACGTGCGTTCGCGCAGTTCTTCGAGGAGGGCCTCAGGGTCTACCAGCGCACCACGGGGCCGGTCCCGGCGGCGGCGGCGCAGGCGCCGGCGAGCGGCTCGGTCGTAGTGACAGGCGCGGCGCTCGGTCTGCCCGGGCTCGAGCGTGAGGTCTTCGCCGAGGACAACATCGAGCGCCTCTTGCGGGGCGAGAGCTTCATCGACGCCGTGCCCACGGCGACGCGCCAGCGCATGGCCGACAAGCGCGTGACGCGCGTCATCAAAGGTCGTGACGGCAGCGCTAGTATCGAGACGCTCACCGACCCGGCCGAGGTGCTCAAGCTCGCGGGTCAGCGCGGGCGCTTCGACCTCGTGCGCGACTTCGGTATCGACCCGGACCGCGTAGCGGCGCTCGACATGACCTCGCAGCTCGCGATCGGCGCGGGGCTGCTCGCGCTCCGCGACGCGGGGATCCCGCTGGTGCGGCGTTACAAGCACACGAGCCGCGGGTCGCTCTTGCCCGAGGGCTTCATGCTCCCCGAATCTTTGGCCGACGAGACGGGCGTCGTCTTCGCCTCGGCCTGGCCGGCGGTGCAGTCGATCTTGACCGATGCGGAGAGATACTACGCCGACAAGGCCTTGCGGCAACGTATCGCGGAGCTCGAGGCGATGCGGGCGAAGGCAGGTGAAGGCGCCGCGCGGGCCATCGACGAGCGCCTGCGCGAGCTTACGCATGAGCTCGAGCAGCAGAGCTACAGCCTCGATCGTCGTTATATCTTCAAGAGCCTCTCGATGGGGCACGCGCAGATCGCCGAGCTCATCGGCGCGCGCGGTCCCAACATGCAGGTCAACGCGGCCTGCGCCTCGTCGGCCACCGCCATGTCCGTGGCCACGGACTGGATCCGATCGGGTCGCTGCCGCCGGGTGATCGTGGTCTCGGCCGACGACACGGGGTCCGGCCCGCTCTTCGATTGGATCGGAGCGGGCATGTTGGCGACGGGTGCCGCCACCACCGAGGAGGAGCTCGCGAACGCGGCGCTGCCGTTCGACAGGCGCCGCAACGGCATGATCATCGGCATGGGCGCGGCGGGGCTCGTGCTCGAGTCGGAGGACGCCGTGCGCGAGCGCGGCATGCGCGGCATCGCCGAGGTGCTCGGCATCGAGGGTTGCAACAGCGCCTTCCATGGCACCCGGCTGGACGTCGAGCACATCAGCGAGGTGATGGAGCGCCTCATCGCGGGCGTCGAGCGCAAGCACGGCATCTCGCGTGAGCAGCTCGCCAAGCAAGGCGTCTTCGTCTCGCACGAGACCTACACGCCGGCCCGCGGCGGCAGCGCCGCGGCCGAGATCCACTCGGTGCGTCACGCCTTCGGCCCTTACGCCAACGACATCGTCATCGCCAACACCAAGGGCATGACCGGGCACGCGATGGGTGCTGGCGTGGAGGAGGCGATGGCGGTCAAGATCTTGGAGACGGGCATCGTGCCGCCGGTGGTCAACCTGCGCGATCCCGACCCAGAGCTCGGCGACCTCAAGATCTCACGCGGCGGACGCTACCCGATACGCTACGCCGTGCGCTTCGCTGCTGGCTTCGGCTCGCAGCTCGTCATCACCGTGCTGCAAAAGCTCGGTGGTGCGCGGCAGTCGGACGGCGCGCTGTATCAGCGTTGGCTCGACGCGCACAGCGGCCGGCCGGGCGCTAAGCTCGTGGTTGAGCACAAGGTGCTGCACGTACGTGACGATGGCCCGCCAGCGGTGCCACCCGCGCGCTCGTCCTGGATCTTCGGAGAGGGCCCACGGCTGAAGGCAGAGCCCG
>CAYXQW010000415.1:0-2992 GCA_964466695.1 uncultured Bdellovibrionales bacterium | reverse complement strand
CAGGCAGCTCGCTCCAAAGCTTACCGTTCAGGGTCGCCACAGCTAGCACCCCGAGGCAAATCTGGAGCGTCACGAGAGCCGTGTGGTTGGGTATCGTCGCAAGGAGCAGTGCATACCCCCACGCGGGCCACGTCACGACCTCGGGCTGAGGCCCTCCTCGCAACCACTCTGCGATCCATTTAATGGCGCCGAAGACACCTTTCGGTTGGTGGTTCAGCACGCCCATGGCAAGGATGTTGACCAACACGGCCGCCGGGATGAAAACGAAATACACCCCACCCCTGGACGGCAGCCTCGTCTTGTCGGTTGTATCTGAAGGCATCATCATCTCTTTCTGCTCTTGAGCATCTCCAGCCCTCGCGTCACCGCGGTCCGCCCCGACGTCGCGCGAGCTGTCCCTACATTTCATCGCCCTTCGCCGCCCCCTCGGCCCTGGGGGCGTTTACCTACCTGTCTCCTTTCTGCCCACCGTTTCGCGCGCCTTCAGCGGCGATTCGCCTGGCCACCGACCATCAGAGATCGGTCGTGGGAGGAGTAGCTGCGCGCCACGGTCTACAAGGTCGTGCTCACGACGACGACGGCGAGGCCAAGCGCCGCCGCGCGGTCATCTACGCCTCGGGGCGGCGCGCGAGCTTCTTCGCCGTATGGCAGAGGGCGAGGCCATACCAGCGAAGATAGAGCGGCAACCAGCTAAAGAGGCGAAAGCGGCTCTCGCCCGCCGCGCGGTCGACCCAGGTCGTCGGGACCTCCGTGACCACAAAGCCGTTCACGTGCGCCTTGACCGTGAGCTCCAAGGCCAGCTCGAAGCCGCGCCGGCTCTCGATGACCACGCTGTCGAGGAAGCGGCGGCTGTAGGCGCGGAAGTTGTTGGTCGCGTCGCGGGTGCCGAGACCCCCGAGGGCCGCGAGCGAGAGCCCCGCGGCGCGCGAGAGCTGGCGCTTGAGCCAGGGGCCGCCGCGCTGCGCGCCCCCGCGCATGTAGCGCGACCCTGCGACCACGTCCGCGCCCTCCTCGCGGATCTTCGCGGCCATCGCCACGATGGCCGTAGGATCATCGGAGAGGTCGGCCATGGTGACCACGATCACGTCGCCGCGCGCCGCCGCAAAGCCCGCGCGCATCGCGAAGGCCACGCCGCGACCGAGCGTGTTCTTCACGAGCCTTAAGCTCGGCGGCTTGTCGGGCATGCCCTCGATGGCGGGTAAGGTGTTGTCCCCGTCAAAGTCGTAGCAGACGAGGAGCTCGTGCTCACATCCTTCGAGCGCCGACCAGAGCCGCCGCAAGGTCTCGGCGATGTTGGCGCCCTCGTTATAGACCGGGAGCACGATGCTGATGATTTTTTCCATGTTACGCGAAGGTCAAATGGTGCCCTTGGCGACCTGCTCGCGGATCCAGGGGATGACCTCGTCGAGCATCGTAGTGAGCGAGGTCGTAGCCTCGAAGCCGAGCAGGGCGCGCGCCTTGCTCGTGTCGGGGACGCGCCGCTGGACGTCGTAGCGGAAGGGCTCGTCGGAGACGAAGCGGAAGGGCTTTGTGCCGTTGGTCTTCTTCCAGATGACCTCGGCGAGCTCCTTGACGGAGGTCCCTTGCGCGGTCGAGATGTTGAAGTCCTCGTTTACGGCCTTCGGACTCTCGATGGTGAGCCTTATGCCCCGCGCCAGATCTCCGCCGTAGGTGTAGTGACGGATCTGATCGCCGCTGCCCAAGACGTGCAGTGGATCTTGTCCTTTGAGGACCTTCTGCACGAGGTCCGGCACCACGTGGCTCATAGCGAGCTTGACGTTGCCGGAGTCGATCGCGACGTCGCCGAGCGCGCGCGCCTCACCTATCCCCACGCAGTTGAAGGGACGCAGGATGGTGTAGGGCAGTCCGTATTGCTCGTGCGCGCCCTTGGCGAAGTACTCGCACGCGAGCTTCTGAAAGCCGTAGGTCGAGAGCGGCGGCGGCGCGCGGAGCTGCTCACCCTCCGGGGTGGGAAACAGCGCGGTCGACTCGAACACCATCGACGAGGACATCACCGTGACCTTCTTCAAGCGCCCCTTCTTGTGGGCCTCAATGGCGGCGTCGAACGCCGCGGCGGTGATGCGCTCGTTCTCGGCGAGCAAGGTGTAGGCGTACTCGTGGAAGTAGGAGATGCCGCCGATCATGGCCGCGCCGAGCACGAAGTGATCGCAGTCGGCCAGAAGCTCGCGCAAGAGGCCGACGTTCTTCGCGTCCTCCTCGAGGAAGTGATAGCGCGGGTGATGGTCGTAGGATTTCTCGACCTTGCCGTACTTGCTGTAGTTGTCGATCCCGACGACCTCGTGCCCGTGCTCGAGCAGCTCGGCGACGAGGTACCCCGCGATGAAACCGGCCGAGCCGGTGACCATGATCTTCATAGTATACGTACCCTTTCCTTGGTCATGTTCCACACGTCGTAAACTGGCTTGCCGGCGAAGTCGAGCGCCTTGTAGGCCTTGTGCGGGGCGCCGATGAAGATGATGTCGGCGCGCGCGATGGCCTCATCGGCCGGGACTATCCACGAGCGCGTAAGGTAGGGGTCCGCGCAGAGGACTTCCTTGCAATGGTTTTGCAGCAGCCGGCGGAGCTTGAAGGCCAGCGAGTCACGACCGTCGTCGCTGTCGGCCTTGAAGGTCATGCCCAAGATCGCCGCGGTGCTCGTAAAGAGGTCGTGGCACTGCGCCGCCTTGGCGACGATGTAGGCCGGGAGCCCCTCGTTGACGAGCATGGCAGCGTGCCCGAGGAAGAAGTGATTGTCGTGGAAGGCCGAGAGCTGCATCGTGTCTTTGAAGAGGCACGGCCCGGCCGCGAACCCCGCCTTCGGGAAGGTGCGCGCCCGAGGGTAGTTGTGGGTCATGGCGTGGTGGATGTCGTAGAAGTCCACGCCGTAGTTGTTGGCGATGCCGAAGAACTCGTTGGCCACCGCGAACTGGATGTAGCGCCAGGCGTTGGTCTTGATGCCCACGGTGTCCTCCGGTTTGACGATCGTCTTCCA
>CAYXQW010000414.1:0-3005 GCA_964466695.1 uncultured Bdellovibrionales bacterium | reverse complement strand
GTCGATGATCAGTTGGTCGAGCACTGGTTCGGTGGAATCGTGGCGCAGGGTGACCTCGTTGATGTCTTGGTCGCCCAAGGTCACGATCGCGCCGTTGCCGGTTGTGCCCGCCGCGAAGTTGATGAGCGAGGTCCCGGTGTCATCCACCCCGGTGGGTCTAAGATCGATGTATTGGTATGGGGGCGAGACGAGATCGATCACCGCGACGTGCACCGCCACGGCCCGGGCTTCATCGGGTATGCTCGAGCTCTCCGCGCACCCTTCGCCGAGGCCCTTGAGCGTGAACACGGCGCCGTTTTGGACGTTCCTGAGATTCTGCCTGCGGCACGGCGGGATGATGTGGTATTTGAGCCCGCCGTTCTTCGCGAAGTAGCCGGGGCTGTCGATTATGAAGGTGAGCGGTGCGATGGCGGGGAGGACGATCATGCGCAGCGTTGCGCCGTCGCCGAGCCGGGCGACGCCGCCGTTTGCCGTGATCACGCCCTCCGCAAAGTACGAGGCGCGCGTCGGGAAGTCGGTCGTGCATTGGTTGACTGGGAGCTCCGCGTGGAGCAGCACCTCGCCGGCCTGCCGATTATCCGCCACCGTGGCGTTGAAGGCGAGGGCGACGGCGACGGCGACGGCACCCGCGTCGCCTGAGATGGTGTAGAGAGAGCAAGAAGAGAAATTTTCGTTGCTGGTGTAGAGCCTCTTCGGCGCGCGCGCGTGGTAGTCGGCGCCAGCCTCCGAAGGTGGGCCGAAGTAGCCCGTGATGTCCACGGTCACTTGGGCGGCCGCGAGGCTATGGAGCCAGAGCTCGCCGCCGAGCGTGAGCGCCAAGATGCCGTTGCTCGCGCGCTTCATGCCCGCCTGGTAGTTGACGACGGTGACCCCGGTGTTGCGGCCCGGCAGTCGGCGGCGAGGTGCCCATCGTTGGTGCTCAGGACCGCGAGCATGGCCGTGACGGCGCGCGCCTCGGCGGGGAGCGCGCAAGCCGCGCGTACATCGACCAAGGTCCAGGTCGTAGCGGCGAGGGCAGAAGCGTCGGCCGCGCGGCAGGGGGTTGTGAGCGGGTAGTATTGCAGGCCCGTGTCCGAGCAGGCCTCATCCCCGACCCGCACGCCGCAGTAGCCGCAGGGCTCAGGCTCCGGTTCTGGCTCCGGCTCCGGCTCCGGCTCTGGTTCAGGTTCCGGCAGATCGAGCTTGTGCTCGCAGCCGTTGCTTGGGTCGAGGTCGTGGTCGACAAAGCCCTCGTCGCACTCGCTATAGGCGCAGGCGAAGCCCGGGCCGTCGCGGCTCCCCGCGCAAACTCGGGGTGGCGTTTTGGATGCGCCCCGAGAGCGTGCAGTCGTCATCGCAGGCGCTGCACGACCAGGTTTTGCCGAGCTCGCAGATCTCTTCTTGGCACCCGCTCCAACGAAGGTCCTCGCCGCAGACGAAGCAACCATGCGAGCGGCACGAGCTCTCCGCGAGCTCGCACGGCATGAGCGCGCCCGGCGAGGGGCAAGGCGCGCCCGCGGCCGTCTCTGGGCAGCGGTTGGCGAGCTCGCAGCTCGGGAGCAAGAAGCGCATGCAGCGGAGGTCTTGGTTGCAGGTGTACCCCGAGAGGCAGGCGTGCACGGGATCTGTGAGATCGCACGGCATGCCGTCGAGCGAGATGGGCTCGCGCGTGCAAGCTGCGGCGAGCAGCAAAAAGGGCGCGAGCGAGGGCAGCTTCGGCACAGGGAACTCCTCGGCGGCGCTATACCGCGCCGGGCTCGCGCGGCCTTCGTCGCGCCGCGTCGATGCGGGTGACCTCGTCGAGCAGGCGCTCGAACAGGGGCAAGGAGAGCGAGTTTGGCCCGTCGGAGAGGGCCTCGTCGGGGCGAGGGTGCACCTCGACGAAGATCCCGTCGACGCCCACGGCCGCGGCCGCGCGCGCGAGCGGCAAGGCGAGCTCGCGCTCACCTTCGCTCTTGCCATCTCCCGCTCCGGGGCGCTGCACCGAGTGGGTGGCGTCGAAGATGACCGGCGCCGCCGCAGCTTCGCGCAGGCGCACGAGCGCGCGCATATCGACCACGAGGTCGTGATAGCCGAAGCTCGTGCCGCGCTCGGTCACCGCCACCTCGGCGCCGCCGCTCGCCCGGTGCTTCTCTACGGCGAAGCGCATGTCCTTTGGCGCGAGGAACTGCGCCTTCTTGATGTTCACCGGCAGCCCGGTGCGCGCCGCGGCCACGATGAGGTCGGTCTGCCGGCAGAGGAAGGCCGGGATCTGCAGCACGTCCACCACCGCCGCGGCGATCTCGGCTTGCTCGGGCGTGTGGATGTCGGTGAGCACGGGCACAGAGACCTCCTCGCGCACGCGCGCGAGCATCTCGAGCCCGGCCGTAATACCCGGGCCCCGAAAGGCGCCGAGGGAGGTGCGGTTGGCCTTGTCGAACGAGGCCTTGAAGATGAAGCTCACGCCGCGTGCCCGGGCCATGGCCGTAAGCTCGGCCGCGAGCGTGAGACAAAGCTCGAGCGACTCGGCCACGCACGGCCCGGCGATGACGGTGAGGCGACGGGCCAAGAAGAGGTCTGCGACGTGCTCGTGCACTTTTAGCCGCGCTTGTTCTTCTGCTCGACCGCGGCGGCGATGAAGCTCGCGAACAAGGGGTGAGGGGCCAAGGGCTTGCTCTTGAACTCGGGGTGGAACTGGCAGCCCAAGAACCAGGGGTGGTCTTCGAGCTCGATCATCTCGACGAGGGTGGCGTCGGGCGAGGTGCCGCAAAACACGAGGCCGTGCGCGGCGAGCTTCTCCCGGTAGTCGTTGTTGACCTCGAAGCGGTGCCGGTGGCGCTCGCTGATCTCCGCGGCGCCATAGATCCGGCGCGCGAGGCTGCCATCCGCGAGCACACATGGATAGGCGCCGAGGCGCATGGTGCCGCCCTTGGCGGTGACCTTCTTTTGCGTCTCCATGATGGCGATGACCGCGTCTTTGGCGTCCTTGTCGAACTCTTGCGAGGTGGCGCCGGCGATGCCGCAGACGTTGCGCGCGTACTCGATGA